>DATIRA010000187.1:0-6496 GCA_035470225.1 Steroidobacteraceae bacterium
GTCCCCGGTGATCGGCACGACGCCGATGCTGCAACCGAGCCTGAACGTGCGCTCCTCCCAGACGAACTTGTAGCTGCGGATGGTCTCGCGCAGCTGCTCGGCCATGCGCATCGCCTCGTCCAGCGAGCAACTCTCGAGCAGTAGCGCGAACTCGTCGCCGCCGAGCCTCGCGAGCGTGTCCCGCCAGCGGATCTTGGTCTTCAGCAGCGTGCCGACCTGCCCGAGCAGCGCATCGCCCGCGCTGTGGCCGCAGGTGTCGTTGATGATCTTGAACTGGTCCACGTCGAGGTGGGCCAACGCATAGGAGGTCTCGCGCGCCTTCGCGCTCCTGAGCGCCCGCTCGAGCCGCGCCTCGAACTCGCGGCGGTTCACGAGCCCGGTGAGGATGTCGTGGCTGGCGTGATACGAGAGCTTGCGGTTCAGCTCGCGGCTCTCGCTGACGTCGTGGAACACGAGCACGCCGCCGGAGCACGCGCCTGATCCGTCGCGTATCGGCGAGGCCGTGCTCTCGATGTAGATCTCGTTGCCGTCGCGCTTTATCAGCAACGTCGGCCGAACCGACTTGATGGCCCGACTCCGCCTGATCGCGACCGAGAGCGGATTCTCGAGCGGCTCGCAGGTTTCCTCGTGGAAACCCCTGAAGATGTCGTCGATGTGACGGCCCTGGGCCTCGTCGAAGGTCCAGCCGGTGAGTTCCTCGGCGACCGGATTCAGGTACTCGATCGCGAGTGCCGCGTCGGTCGTCACTACGCCGTCCCCGATCGACTGCAGCGTGATCTGGGCGCTCTCCTTCTGCTTGAAGAGCGCGTCCTCGTAGAGCTTGCGCTCGGTGACATCCAGCTCGACAGCCACCAGGCGGCGGAGGCGCCCGGTCGCGTCCACCCTCGCCCGCGCCCGGCTGATCACCCAGCGCCACTCCCCGTTGCGGTGACGCATGCGGTGCATGCTCTCGAACATCGGGATCTTGCCGGCCATGTGGTCGCGGATCAGTGCCTGGACCCGCGCCATGTCGTCCGGATGCACCATCCGGCGCCAGTCCGGTGAGACGTTCGCGTCGTTCTCGTCGTAGCCGAGCATCTTCTTCCAGCGCGGCGAGAAATACATGTCGTTGTTTTCGACGTCGAAGTCCCAGAAACCGTCATTTGCGCAGGGCAGCGAAAGCGCCGTGCGCTCCTCGATCCTGGCGAGACGCTTGTGCACGCGCAGGCGCTCGAGGCCTATCGCGAAGCTCGAGCCTACGAGCTTCAGCATCAGGTGCAGGTTGGCGTCCCAGCCCTGCCCCGGCTGCAACGAGCACAGCGCCATGAAACCGTGGACCCGCCCGTTCAGCGACAGGCCGCAGACCAGTGCGGAGCGGATGTTGATCGCGGCGAGCCTGGCGGCGTCGACGGCGTGCTCGCGCCGCGGCTCGAACGTGTCGCGGAACTCGGCGATCCGCAGGTGGCCGAGACCCTGCGACAGGAACGGCAGCTGCTCCAGCGACTCGCCCTTGAGAACCTGTGGATCGAACGGGGTGAACACACCGGTGGCGCTCGCAACCCGCTCGACGACCGTCGACTCGGCGTCGAACAGCGCGATGCAGACCGCATCCACGCCGGCCGACTCTCGCAATGCGTCGAGATTGCGCTTGATGCAGCTGCTGTCTTCGCTTTCGAGGGCCTGGAAATCGACAGCGACCTTCGTGACGAGGACGTCCAGGCCCACTGCCAGCTTACCGCCACGGCCGAAAACGGACTGCGTCGACAGAACGTCTGTGCCCTCCGGTTCGTCGCCGCCTTCGGATGGGGACATGGCCATCGAGAATCCTGCAAACCCCCGGGTTCCAGCCTCAGTCTCGCAAACTGCGGAGACCCGCGAGGGAACTGCCGCACATTTCTACTTTTCGCACCTGCCGCATGGGCCTGCCGGGCATTCTGGCACAGACGTTTAGGAATTCAAGCTAACCCCCTGTATTTAAAGCGACATTCCCGGGCTCGTAACGGCGGGCGGCAGAACCATTGCCGCGCGCGAGGCAATCTGCGTCGGGATCGCCGCTGACCAGGAACCATTCCTGCCGGTTCGCCCGCCCGAGTTCGATCGCTGTCGCCCCGCTGAAACAGGCTTCGCGCGCCTTGCCATCGAGCAGCACGGCGCGGCCCGGATGCCCGGCGAGCCAGACTGCGGCATCGGCTGCCTCGTCCTCTTTCTCGCGCCACCTCGCATGCCCGAAATTCACGCTGGGGCGCCGCAACTGCAGCAGGTACTGCTCCTTGGCCCCGACCATGCCGAGTTCGGAAACGCCCGCGGCGGCCTGCTCGACGCGCTGCGTGAACGCCCGACCGGAACGAACCTCGTCGATCCGCGGATTGACGATGAAGCCAATCGCGAGCAGCACCGCCGCGAGCACCCCGGCGTAGGCGAAGAATGCATCGCGCTGGCGGAATACCAGCAACGAGGCGAGCGCGCCGGCAGCCATCACGGCCAGCGGCAGCATGGGCTCGGCGCCGTAATCGGCGACGATCCTGTCAGCCGCGCTCCCGTCGAACGCCAGGTAGAGCGCCGCACCGGTCACGGCGAGCGTCAGCATGCATGCCAGCGCGAACACCGCCCTGCGAGGGCCGCGTGCGCGCATCAGTTCCGGCAGCCAAGGCGCCGCGGCCATCGCGAGCGCCGGCAGCGCGGGCAGCACGTAAACGCCGCGCTTGCCCGAGCTCAAGCTGAAGAACGCGACCACGATCACCACCCACGCGAGCAGCACCGCCGTCCACGCGTCGCGGGCGCCGAGCGCCTTCCTCCAGCGCGGCCATAGCCAGGGCAGCAACGCGATCAACGGCAGCCAGAGCAGCGGAATGACCCGCACCAGGTAATACCAGAACGGCTCGTGGTGATGCCAGGCATCCGCGTAACGCGTGACCGTTTGCTGGAACAGGATCTCGTTGCGATAGGCCAGTAGATCGCCGCCCGCGGCGGTTGCGGTCATCATCGGCACGAACCACAGCCCGATCGCCGCGAGCATCGCGAACGCGCCCGCGAGGATCAGCCAGCCACTTCGGGCGGGCATCGTCCAGCCGCGCCAGGCCAGCAACGCGGCCGGGACCAGCGCGAGCAGCGGCAGGAAACCGACCCCCTTGGTGATGACGCCGAGTCCGGCCGCGGCCCAGCCGACCAGGTACCAGCGACGCGAGGGACCGAGCAGCAAGTGCCTCAGCAGTCCGTACAGGCTCAATGTCGTCAGAAAGCAGAGCGTGCCGTCGATCTGGGCCTGCCTGGCCTGCCAGACGAACTGGAACGTGACGAGCAGCAGGAACGCGCCGGCCAGCGCGACCTCGCGGCCGTGGGCGCGGCGCAGCAGATCGTAGCTCGCGAGCAGCGTACCGAGGCCCGCGAGCAGCGACGGCAACAGGAAACCCGCCCTCACCGAGCCGGTAACTGCCATCGATGCCGCCAGCATCCAGAAGTACAGCGGCGGCTTGTCGGCATAGAGATCGCCACCGACGCGCGGAATCAGCCAGTCGCCCGAGCGCAGCATGTCCTGCGCGACGAGCGCGAAGCGCGGCTCGTCGGCAGGCCAGGGATCACGCAACCCGAATCCCGCACCGATGAGCAGCAGGCCGAGTCCCAGCAGCCAGACGAGGTCGACGACGATGTCCCGTCCGGAGGACCGGCCCGGGCGTAGCAATGCATCGAGGAGCGCGGGCGACGGACCGCGAGCCTCGCTCACTCAGGACTCCTCTTCCGCCGGAACGCGTGGCGAGGCGCGTCGAATGAGCCACATCACGCCGAACAGGTCCACGATGCCCACCCAGAGGCGGTTGTGCAGCCCGTACTTGGACTTGCCCCGCGTCCGCTCCCGATGGTTCACCGGAACCGAGATCACCTGATAGCCCTCGCGCTGGAACAGCGCCGGCATGAATCGGTGCATGTGGTTGAAACGGGGCATGTCCATGAACACGTCGCGGTCGAAGACCTTGATGCCGCAGCCGGTATCCGGGGTGCCATCCTTGAGCAGGCCGCCGCGCACGCGATTCGCCACCCGGGACGACAGCCGCCTGAGCCAGGTGTCGCGACGCGTCGTGCGGTTGCCCATCACGAGCCTCAGCGCGGGCGAGTCCGCCTGCATGGCAGCCTCCAGCAGCTTCGGAATGTCGGCCGGGTCGTTCTGTCCGTCGCCGTCCAGCGTCGCGATCCAGCGCGCGCGGGCCGCACGCACCCCAGTCGCGACCGCAGCGCTCTGACCGGAGCGCAGCTGGTGGCGGACGAGTCGGACCTCCGGCATCTCCAGGTGCGCGGCCGCGACGGCGCGGGCCGTACCGTCCGTGCTGCCGTCGTCGACGAAGATCGTCTCGAACGCGAAACGTCCCTGGAGCGCTGCGTGGATCTCGCGCGCCAGCGGCAACACGTTCTCCTCCTCGTTGCAGACGGGAATCACGACCGACACGTCGAGCGTCGGCTGCGGAGATCCGGGGGCTGCGTCTGTCAAGGTCGGTACCGGTGTGGCAGAGGGTATTCCGTCGGCCCGGGGCCGCGGACGCCGGGGTAGTATAAGCGCGTCCCGCGCAGGAGCGTCGCCCGTGAACAGCGTCGTGTCGCCGGACGAGAATGACCCAGGCCGTGAAAGACCGCCTCGCCCATCCCCACTCACATACGACCGCCAGTCAGCGACTGGGCTGGGCGCTCGTCGTCACCGGCGCCTTCATGCTGCTCGAGGTCGCGGGCGGGCTGATTTCGGGCTCGCTGGCACTGCTCGCGGATGCCGGCCACATGCTCACCGACACGGCCGCACTGGCGCTCGCCTGGCTGGCCGCGCAGCTAGCGCGGAGACCGACCGATCCGAAGCGCTCCTACGGTTACCACCGGGCGCAGGTGCTGGCGGCCTTCGTCAACGCGCTCGCGCTGTTCGCGGTCGTGGCATGGATCCTCTACGAGGCCGTCGAACGCCTGCTGACGCCGCGCGAGATCCAGGGCCAGACGATGCTGGGCATCGCGTTGCTGGGCCTGCTCGCCAACCTTGCGGTGTACAGGATCCTGCGCAGCAACGATGACGGGAACATCAACGTCGCAGCGGCCCGTCTGCATGTGCTCGGTGACCTGCTCGGCTCGATCGGCGCGATGGTCGCGGCCGGCGTGATCCTGACCACCGGCTGGACCCCGATCGACCCGATACTCTCCGTGTTCGTCGCGCTGCTGATCGTCCGCAGCGCCTGGCGGCTGCTGCGCAAGTCCACGCTGATCCTGATGGAAAATGCCCCGGATTCGGTGGACCCGGACGAGCTCAAGGACGCGCTGGTCGCAGCCGTGCCGGGCGTCCGCGACGTGCACGACGTTCACTGCTGGTCGCTGACCACCGGCCAGACCATGCTCACGTTGCACCTCGCGCTCGACGCCGAGGCCGACCCGTCCCAGGTGCTGCTGCAGGCGAAGCGGCTGCTCGTCGAGCGCTACGAAGTCGCGCACTCGGCGCTGCAGCTCGAACGGGACGAGTGCCCTGATGCGGTTTGAGAACCTGCTGACCCGGACCGGAACAGAGGACGACTAGTGGACGAGCGCCCTGAAGACGTCGCGACCCAGCAGCAGCCGCGCAACACGCTTTACCGTAAGGTCACACGGGGCAAGCGGCAACTGACGCGCGGCCGGCTGCTCGTGTACCGGGTCGCGGTAACGGTCGCGTGGTGGCTGGGACGATTCCTCTGGTGGAGCGTTCGCGTGCACCGCGTGATCGGCTTAGAGGCTGCGCGCACTGCGGTCCGGGAGTCGAAGTCGGTGATCCCGGTTTACTGGCACCAGCACATGCTGTTCGGCGTACGCGCGCTGCTCGACCTGCAGCGCGACGGGCTCAAGGTAGGCTTCCTGATCAGCCCCTCGGTGGACGGCACGGCGCCCGCGATGCTGGTGGGCAAACTTGGTGGTCACGTGATCCGGGGCTCGTCGACGCACACCGGGGCCAAGGCCCTGAAGGATTACTACCAGACGATCGTCAAGGACCAGATCTCGCCCGCGCTGACGCCCGACGGACCACGCGGCCCGCTGCACGAATTCAAGCCCGGGGCGATCATGCTTGCCCAACTGAGTGGCCGGCCCGTCCTGCCGATCAGCATCGCAGCGTCCAGGAAATGGACATTCGACACCTGGGATCGCTTCGAGCTGCCGCTGCCTTTCAGCCGCGTCGTGATCGCCTACGGAGAACCGGTCAGGATGCCGCGGGGCATGGACTCCGCCGGCCTCGGGCAAATGCAGCGACAGATGGCGGAAAGGCTGGATGCGCTCAGGCAACAGGCGGAGACGGCACTGCGGGAGCCTCGCTGATCACGAGCTCCGCCCCGGCCTCCGGGCTCGCCAGTCCACACACGACCTTCCCGCCCAGCGACGGCTGCAGGAGACTGTACACAACGCCGTCGAGACTGGCGGTGCAGCCGGCAGCGTGGATCTGCACGCGCGGCGCGTCCCGCATTCCGGCACCCGCGGCCTTCAGCACGGCCTCTGTCGCCGTCCAGCGCAGCAGGCGCTCGAACTCGTCCGG
>DATIRA010000188.1:0-5920 GCA_035470225.1 Steroidobacteraceae bacterium
GTCGAAGCCCATGCCGCGTCTTTCCTGGCCTTCGGAACCACGCTAGCACGGCACGCCCCGGCCGTGTCCGTGGCTTGCCGCAACGGGGTCAGCGGGCCGCGGTCACGCCGGTGTGCAGGTCGATGATGCCCTCGAGCGCCCGGCTGCAGACCCGGCAGAAGGGCACTTCGTCGCGGCTGAACATCACGCAGTCGAGCTGCGAGCGGTAGTAGGCCTGTGCGTCGTAGTTGGCGCCCTGGAAGGCGCCCACCTCGCCGGCATGCTCCGCGCCGGCGAGCAGCCGGGTGGTGAAGGCCTGCTCCTCGCGGAACAGCGCGTTCATCTCGCTCTCGGGCCGGTCGGCCGCGCGCAGCGCCTTGCGTCGCGCCTGGAAGTCGCGCTGCCTGTCCTCGAACTCTTCCTTCGGCCAGGGCGTGGGCACGGGTGTGCCGTCCGCGAGCAGGTCGCGCCACTTGAGCACGGCGGGCTCGAGCAGCGCGGTCACGTTGGGTTCCCAGGGCTCGGTCACCCGATCCGCCGGCTGGTAAGCCACCGGGGACGTGTAGTACTCGTCGGCCAGCGCGGCGAAGTGGTGACCGAATTCGTGCACGAACAGGTAGTCGGCCCACTCGCTGTCCACGGCCACGGTGGAGAACGCGCCGTGGATGCCGCCGCCGCCATAGGTTTCCGCATTCACAAGGATGGTCAGGTATTCGTACGGTGCCCAGGCGGCCACGTCGCGCAGGCTGCGGTTGTCGAACGTGAGCACGTAGCGCTCGGAGCCGAAAGCATCGTAGGTGCTGCCGACCGGCGAGCGCCGCTGCAGGCCAGTGGACGGCCGTGAAACGCCAGACTCGCCCGCCGGCGGGCACAGTCCCCACACGTTGAAGTCCCCGCGCCTGCTGGCGAACGGCTCGGTGCGAAAAAGTGCCGCGGCCATGCGCCGCGCATCGGAGCGGAACTTCGCGCTGCACTCGGCCGCAGTGTAGCCGTCGCCGATCAGCAAGACGTCCACCTTGCCGGACGGCGGACCGTTCCGTTCGACCTCGATGAGCTGCTGTCGCGGCGGCGCGGCACGTTGCACGAACATCGCCCGTGGGTCCACGTCGACGGACCAGACTTCCTCGAAACGCTCGCCCGCCCGCCGCAGCACCGAGACCCGGACTGGCTCATCGGGCGCCGGGACGCGCAGCGACTCGTGGAAGGTACGGTGGGCTGAGGCGGCCTCCGCGGTCGTCACCCACTCGGCGAAGATCGACGAAAACCCGCGTGACAGCTGCAGTCCACCGTCCGCGGCACGGACCTCGAAGCGATACGCGCCGGTGAGTGGATCGTCGCTGCGGGCGTCCGGGTGGTCTGGCCAGGGCAGCGGTTCGAGCACGATCTGGTCCACCGCGAAGACCTCGACTCCGTTGCCGCCGGTGTGGAAATAATCGACCCGCAGCGTCTGCGGGCCCGTCGGTTCGCCGGTGACCGCGCCGGCATCGAACGGCCCAGAGGCCAGCAGGGCGAGCGATGCGATCGCGACGGCGAACCGCAACTCAGCGGCCCCGTCGGGTGGTCTTCTTCGCGGCCCGCTTGCGCGGCGCAGCGGACTTGCGCGTCTTCCTGGTGGCCGTCTTGCGCGCCGGGCCCTTGCCCTCGACCCGCAGCAGCGCGCGCTGCTCACGTGCCTGGATCATCGTCTCGACCTGCCGCAGCTGCGTGACGAACAGCTGCGCCACGCGCGAGAGCGAGTTCTTCCTCGGGTAGAAGAGCCCGTAGCTCAGGTGCAGCCAGGGCGCGTCGTAGGGCACCAGCGCCAGCTTGCCCGACTTGAGGTCCGACTCGATGGACGCGAGCGGCGCCAGCCCGATCGCATCGCCGGCGAGCACGGCGCTGCGGGCTACGGAAAAACTGTCCACCGCGAGACTGGGCGAGAGGTCGCCTGTTTCGCGATCCACCTTGGGATGGGGCAGTGCCTTGGTCAGGTGAACGGCGATGCGCTGCGGCAGCCGCGGGCCCGCCATCGGGAAGACCAGGATCGTGTCCAGTGACAAGTCCGTCTTCGAGGTCAGCGGGTGCCCCTGGCGCGCGAAGAAGAACACGCGATGCTCCGCCACCGGCTCGATCGCCAGTCGCGTCGGGTGGCGCTCCGCGCTGGTCGTGTCTGCGATCGCGAACTCGAGGCGGCCGGCGAGCACGGCCTTGCCCAGCTCTTCGAAGTCACCGAGCTGCGCGTGCACCGTGAGGCGGGAGTTGGCCGTGGCCATGCGTCCGAGCGCCGTGCCCAGAGGCAACTCGGCCGCGAACATGTCCGTGCCGAACTTCAGCTCCGGTGCCTGCAGGCCGGCCAATTCCTCGAGGTCCCTGGTCAGATCGCGCGCCTGCGAGAAGATCCGGCTCGCGTGGTCCATGACCAGGCGGCTCGCCTCGCCGGGCTTGAGCGCCTTGGCCGCCGTGTCGAGCAGGTTAAGTCCCAGCGCGGACTCGAAGGCCTCGGCCCGCTTCTTCAGCGCGTCGGGCGAGATTCCCATGGCCTTGGCCGCCTTTGCGAGGTCCCGGGCGGGCACCCGCGCGATGATATCCAGCAGGCTCGGAGACTTTGCCATCCCGGAAAGCTAGCAGACCTCGCGCCGGCTGCACAGGCCGATCGTCCAGGCTGCGCGGCCGGGTCGCGCGGTTCGGTATCATTAACGAATGCCGGCCAAGCTCCTCTCCCGTCGCGACCTCGAGTTCCTGCTCTACGAATGGCTCGACGTCGTGCAGTTGTGCCAACGGCCGCGTTTCGCGGACCACGCGCGGGAGACCTTCGACGCCGCGCTGGACGCCGCGGAGAGAATCGCCGAGGAGCAATTCCTGCCGCATCGGCGCCGCAGCGACCTCGAGGAGCCGGAGTTCGACGGCGATAGCGTGCGGCTGATCCCCGAGATCGGGGCGGCCTGGAGTGCATTCGCCGGTGCGGGGCTGCTCGCCGCCGCGCAGGACTACGAGCTCGGCGGGATGCAGCTGCCGGCCGTCGTGGACAAGGCCTGCTTCGCGTATTTCCTGGCCGCGAACGTCGGCACGGCCAGCTATCCGCTGCTGACGATCGGCAACGCGAACCTGCTGCTGGCGCACGGCTCGACGGCGCAGGTCGACGCTTTCGTCAGGCCGATGCTCGAGGGCCGCTTTGCCGGGACCATGTGCCTGTCGGAGCCGCAGGCGGGGTCCTCGCTCGCGGACCTTGCCACGCGTGCCGAGCCGGACGGCGAGTCCGCGCTTGGAGCGCGCTACCGGCTGATCGGCAACAAGATGTGGATTTCCGCCGGCGAGCACCAGCTGACCGAGAACATCGTGCACCTGGTGCTGGCCAGAATCGCCGGCGGCCCGCCCGGCGCCAGGGGGATCTCGCTGTTCGCGGTACCGCGCCTGCTCCCGGAGCAGGAGACCGAGGGCGGTGGTCGCAACGACGTCGCGCTGGCGGGCCTGAACCACAAGATGGGCTACCGCGGCACGGTCAACACTGTGCTCAATTTCGGCGAAGGGCGCTTCAAGCCCGGCGGTCGCCCGGGCGCGATCGGCTACCTGGTCGGGCAAGCCCACCAGGGCCTCGCCTGCATGTTCCACATGATGAACGAGGCACGCATCGGCGTCGGGCTCGGCGCGGTGGCGCTCGGCTACGCCGGCTACCTCGAGTCGCTCGAATACGCGCGGGATCGATTGCAGGGGCGGCCGCTCGCGAACAAGGACCCGGCTGTCCCACAGGTCCCGATCCTGCGCCATGCCGATGTGCGCCGGATGCTGCTCGCGCAGAAGTCCTACGTAGAGGGCGGGCTGGCGCTGAACCTCTACTGCGCGAGGCTCGTAGACGAGGAACGCAGCGCGCAGTCCGCCGAGGACCGCGAGTCGGCACGACTTCTGCTCGAGATCCTGACGCCGATCGCGAAGTCCTGGCCCGCGCAGTGGTGCCTCGCCGCGAACGACCTCGCGATACAGGTGCTGGGCGGCTACGGTTACACCCGCGACTATCCGGTCGAACAGCTGTACCGCGACAATCGTCTCAATCCGATACACGAGGGCACGCACGGCATCCAGGCGCTGGACCTGCTCGGCCGCAAGGTCACGATGCACGACGGCCGGGCGCTGCAGGCGCTCCGGGGTCGCATCGAGGAGAGCATCGTGCGGGCGCACAGCGCCGCCGACCCTGCGCTCGACGAGCAGGCGGCCGCGCTGACACACGCAGTCGAGGAACTGGTCAGTGTCACGGCCCGGCTGCATGCCGCCGGCGACATCGAGCGCACGCTGGCCAACGCGAGTCTCTACCTCGAGGCAGCCGGGCATGTGGTCATCGCCTGGATGTGGCTCGAGCAGGCGTGCGCCTCGGTCGGCAAGACGGACGATTTCTACCAGGGCAAGCGGCAGGCCGCGCGCTATTTCTTCCGCTGGGAGCTGCCGCGGACGGGCCCGCAGTTCAGCCTGCTGGCGAGTCTCGACACGACGACGCTCGCGATGCGTGACGAGTGGTTCTAGAGCCGCGATGACACGGAGCATACTGATCACGGGGGCATCGTCCGGCATCGGCGAGGCGCTGGCGCTCGAGTTCGCCAGGCGCGGCTTCGCGGTCGCAGTCGCGGCGCGCCGCCTCGACCGTCTCGAGCGCCTCTGCGGGCAGTTGCGCGCCGCCGGTGCGCCGGTCGCCTGGCCCTGCGTCCTCGATGTCACTGAGTTCGAGCGCATCCCCGCGGCGCTGGCCGCGGCAGTGGAGGCGCTCGGCCGCATCGACATCCTGGTCGTGAACGCGGGCGTGGGTTACTCGCTGCCGGTGGGCCGCGGCAAGTTCGAGCAGGCCAGGCAGACCATCGACACGAACCTGACCGGCGCGATTGCGACGATCGAGCATGCGCTACCGCTGCTGCGCGAGCAGGGCGGAGGTCAGATCGTGGCCGTGACGTCGATCGCCGCATGGCGTGGCCTTCCTTTCATGGGTGCCTACTCGGCGGCCAAGTCGGGCCTGCACCGCTACCTGCAGTCGTTGAAAGCCGAACTCAGGCACGAGCCCCTGCGCGTGACCGAGCTCGCGCCCGGGTACATAGACACCGACATGAACAGGAACGTCGCGCGGCGGCCGTTCGTGATCCCGGTGGAGAAGGGCGCGGCGATCATGGCGCGGATGATCGAGCGCGAGGCGGGCTACCGTTTCGTGCCGATGCTGCCCTGGGCGCTGATCGCGCCGCTGCTCTCGCTGCTGCCCACTGCGCTGCTGGCGCCGCGGCCGCGCAAGCTGCGCGAGCCGTCAACCGCAGTCACGCCGCCCCGCTCGACGAGGAGGCCACCAGGATGAGCGAGAATTTCACCGGCACGCGTCCGGTCGCTCCACAGCACGCCTTCGATACCGTCCGTCTGGCCGACTGGATTGCCCGGAACGTGGCGCCGCTCGGTGGGCCGCTCGAAGTCGAGCAGTTCAAGGGCGGGCAGTCCAACCCCACCTATCTGCTCAGCGCGGGGGCGCAACGTTACGTGCTGCGTCGCAAGCCGCCGGGAAAGCTGCTGCCGTCCGCGCATGCGGTGGATCGTGAATACCGCGTGATCACCGCATTGGCCGGCACCGACGTGCCGGTCGCGAGGACCTACGCGCTCTGCGAGGACGACGGCGTGATCGGCTCCGCGTTCTACCTGATGGAGTTCGTGCAGGGCCGGGTCTTCTGGGATCCCCGCCTGCCGGACCTGCAGGCCGACGAGCGGGGCCGGATCTACGACGCGACGAACCGGGTGATCGCGAGCCTGCACAGCCTCGATCCGGTGGAGCTCGGCCTCGGTAATTTCGGCAAGCCGGGCGAATACATCGCGCGCCAGGTTGCCCGCTGGAGCAAGCAGTATCGGGCCGCGGAGACGGAGCGGATCGAGGCAATGGACCGGCTCATCGACTGGCTGCCGGCCAACATCCCGGTCGGCGACGAGACACGAATCGTCCATGGCGACT
>DATIRA010000189.1:0-1506 GCA_035470225.1 Steroidobacteraceae bacterium
CGGATCCTCGAGCGACGTCCCGGGCTTGCGGAGTCGCCGCTCGCGATCACGCTGGTGCAGGCGGCCTCGCGTGGCGACCGCATGGACCTGACGCTGCAGAAGGCGGTCGAACTCGGCGTGCGCAGCATCGTGCCGGTGCTCTCTGCGCGCAGCGTCGTCAGGCTGGACCCGCGGCAGGCCGAGGGCAAGCTGCGACACTGGCAGACGCTGGTCGCGTCCGCCTGCGCCCAATGCGGCCGCAGCCGGGTACCCGAGGTCAGACCTCCGGTCGAGCTGCGCGACTACCTGGCGCGATCCCCGCGCGAGGGCCAGAGGTTGATGCTGAGCCCGAGCGGCCCATCCTCGCTCGCGGGGCTCTCAACCGTGGGCACGCGGGTCGAGCTGCTGATCGGTCCCGAAGGGGGCTTCGACGACATGGAGGTCGAGGCCGCCGGCCGCGCCGGTTTTCGCCCCGTGCGGCTCGGACCGCGCGTGCTGCGCACCGAGACGGCGGGACTCGTCGCACTCGCGGTGCTGCAGGCGCTCTGGGGCGACCTGCAGTAGTCAGGCGACCCGGGTCTCTTCGGCGATCATCGCCTCGAGCAGCTCGAAGTCCGGGATCAGCGGGTACTCGCTGGCCATGCGCAACTGGCAGGTGACCGGGCACGGCTCCTCGAACACCCGCGAGTCGTCCAGGTGCAGGACCTCCGGGCTGACCCGTACCAGCTGCGGGAATCCCTGGGTGATCAGCGCGAAATGCCCGCCGTCCATCAGGCCGGTGATGCCTTGCATCACGACGATCAGCGTGCGTCCCGTGCTGCGCGGCAGGCTGCGGCCGCAGGCCGCCTCGAACGAGACGAGCGGCAGGCGCGTGCCGTTCCAGGGAATCGTGCCGAGATACCAGGGCGGAGCGCTCTCCATCGGCGTCGGCACGACGTAGTTGATGACCTCGGTGACGCAACCGCGGGGCACCAGCAGGCGCTCCTCGGAGATCGGCACCAGCAGGCAGTAGATCTCGGCTTTCGGTGCGCTCATCGGCGGAACCTCGTCAGCCCCTCTGCCGGCGTCGCGCCAGCACGAGCGGCTCGATCGCATCGAGCAGCTGGCTTTCCTGGTAGGGCTTGACCAGGTAGTCGTCTACGCCGAGCTCGATGGCACGCGCCCGATGCTTGTCGCCGACCCTCGACGTGATCATGATGATCGGCACGTCCGCGAGCCGCGTATCGTTGCGGACCTGCGAGGCCACTTCATAGCCGTCCATCCGCGGCATCTCGATGTCGAGCAGGATCACGTCAGGTGTGTGCTCCTGCAGCAGCGACATCGCCTCCATGCCGTCCCTCGCGGTGATCACCCGCATGCCGTTGCGTTCCAACAGCCGCTGCGTTACGCGTCGCACCGTGATCGAATCGTCCACGACGAGCGCGAACACGCGGTCGTCCTGCACCGCACGCTCCGCCGTCTGCGGCGGGCGCACGCGCCATTCCGAGCGCACCAGCGCGCCGATGTCGAGGATCACCACGATGCGCC
>DATIRA010000190.1:0-5023 GCA_035470225.1 Steroidobacteraceae bacterium
AGTATCGGTAGAAGACGTTGGCCTGGCCCATCATCGGGCCGATTCCCCCCATCTGGAACATCAGCCACTGCATCACCAGTGACCGTCCTTGCAGATCCGCCGGCATCAGGCACCCTGTCTTCTCGGCCAGATAGACCAGGATTGCCCCGGACTCGAAGACGGCGAAATCGCCGGCCTCCCGGTCGACGATCGCGGGTATCCGGCCGTTCGGGCTGATGCTGAGGAACTGCGGCTGCCGCTGGTCCAGTTTCGCCAGGTTCAGTGCGTGCACCTGATAGGGCAGGCCAAGTTCCTCGAGCGCGATGGAAACCTTGTGCCCGTTCGGGGTAGCTGCAGTATAGAGATCGATCATCGGAATCCTGCGCTGGGCGCCCCAGACGGTAACAGTTTTCGCGGGCCAGGCCCTGTCGGTTCCATTTCTTCGTCGGAAGCGCCGCGAATGACCGAAAGTCGCATTGCGCCCGCGGCCGAATCCTCCGACCGTGGGCGGATGATCGGAGGACCGATCGCAGCTGAAAAGGGGAGATCAGCGATGAGCAAGACGCGTCGACTCGCGTACGTGACGGGTGGCATGGGCGGCATCGGCACCGCGATAAGCAAGCGCCTGTGCCGCGAAGGATTCCACGTGGTCGCCGGCTGCGGACCGGGCTCGCCGCGCAAGGAGAAGTGGCTCGCCGACATGCGCGCGGACGGCTACGACGTGCACGCCTCGGAGGGCAACGTATCGAATTGGGACTCGACCGCGGCTGCGTTCGCGAAGGTGCGAGCAGAGCATGGGCCCGTCGAAGTGCTGGTGAATAATGCCGGCATCACGCGCGACTGCGTGTTTCGCAAGATGACCAACGAGCAGTGGCACGAGGTGATCGAGACGAATCTCAACAGCCTCTTTCACGTCACGAAGCAGGTCATCGGCGACATGCTCGACCGCGGCTGGGGCCGCATCATCAACATTTCCTCGGTCAACGGGCAGAAGGGGCAGTTCGGACAGACCAACTACTCCACGGCCAAGGCTGGTATCCACGGCTTCACGATGGCGCTGGCCCAGGAGGTTGCGTCGAAGGGCGTGACGGTGAACACTGTGTCCCCCGGCTACATCGGCACGGAGATGGTCCGGGCTGTGCGGCCGGACGTGCTCGAGAAAATTATCGGGACGATTCCGGTCAAGCGCCTGGGCGAGCCGGAGGAAATCGCCTCGATCGTCGCCTGGATTGCCTCCGAGGACTCGGGCTTCGCCACTGGCGCTGATTTCTCGCTGAACGGTGGCCTGCACATGAGTTGAAGCTCGAGCGGAGCAGCGATTGCACATTTCCCGTCGATGGGCCGCCGCAGCGGCCAGCCTGGCACTTGCGGCAGCGGCCTCGATGCCCCCTGCGTCGGCCGAGCGACTGACGCTGCTCTACGCCGAGCCGCCCGGCAGGCTCACGCTCGACGGAAGCCGCGTGCAGGCCGCCGAGGCTGGACGCGCGCTGCAGCGCGCCGGCACGGGTCGGCTGCAGTTCGAGGCCTATGGCCGGTCCTTCGATCTCGAGTTGTCCGCGAACGATGCCCTGGCGGGCGCTTTGGAGCACAGGTCGCGCACGTTTCCACGCGCGCAGGCCCGTTACCTGAAAGGCACGCTCAGTGGATTGCCCGGTTCCTGGGCGCGGCTGGCCGCCGATCCGGCGGGCATCAGCGGTGTCGTCTGGGACGGACGGCAGATGTACGTGCTCGAGCGGGCAGCGCGGGTCGCCGAGCTCAGCGTCATGCCGCCGGAATCACCCGAGGGCGCGCTCGTGTTCCGCGCCAGCGACGCGCTGCTGCCGGGAGGTATCGGTGCCTGCGCCAGCGAAGGGCCCGTGTCCGACGGCTCGCTGGCCGGCGAGACCCGCTCGGTACTCGGGGAACTCGCGGCTGGGCGGGCGAAGCCGGGGGCCAGCCGGGAGATCGAGGTCGTGCTGGTCGCCGACGCGGAATTCGCCGGCCTGCATGGTCCGGCGACCGAGCAGGCGATGCTCGAGCGCCTCAATATCGCCGATGGCCTGTATTCGGGGCAGCTGGGACTGCAGATCGTCGCGACCGAGCTGCGCGTGTTCCGCGGTGAACCAGACCCGTTCTCCGAGAAGGACGACGTGCGGCTGCTCGCGGAGTTGGTGGACTGGGCCGGGGGCCAGGCCGGGTCGCAGTCGGCCGCGGCCACCTACCTGTTCACCGGACGCGAGGTCTGTGCCAGCGGGCTGTTGGGTTGCAGCGTAAACGGCCGATCCAGCTCGACGCTCTGCGGCGCGTCGGCTGCAGCCCTGAGCGAACCGCTCGGCGAAGTCTATGTCGATGCGCTGCTGTTCGCGCACGAGCTCGGCCACAATCTCGGTGCCGTCCACGATGGGATCGACGTTTGCGCCTCGACGCCGACCGGCGGTTTCCTGATGACCCAGTACACCGAGGAACGCAGCGAGACGCTCTCGCAGTGCTCGCTGGCGCAGATGTCCGCGACGCTCGCGGCGGCGGCCTGCGTGCTGCCGATTGCCGGCGCGCCGCCTCCACCCGAGCCGCCACCCCTGCCATCGCCGCGACCAGGTTCCACGAGCTCCGGGGGCGGTGGCGCCGCCGGCCCGTTGCTGCTGCTACTGCTGCTCCTTCCGCTGTCGCGCCAGCGGCACGTGCGCCGCAGCCGGTGATCAATCGGCGCGTCTCGGCGCGTCGTCGGAAGGTCTGGTGGAGTCGGGCCAGCCCTCGCGCAGGTGCAGGTCCCGCTGCGGGAACGGGATCGTGATGCCGGCCTCGGCAAACAGGTCCCAGATCGTCAGGTAGAGATCGGAACGGACGTTGTTGACGCCGTCCTCTGGGTCGAGGATCCAGAACCGGAGCTCGAGCTCGATGCCGTTGTCGCCGAAGTTCATGATCCGGCTCGCGGCGGCGGGGCTCTTCAGCACCCGCGGGTGCCTGCGGGCCGCCTCGACGAGCAGCTCCAGCGCCTGGCGCGGATTATCGGTGTAGCTGATCTGCACTGGCAGCTTCAGCCGGATCGCGCGGTCGCCGTAGCTCCAGTTGATGACCTCCGAGCTGATCACGTTCTCGTTCGGGATCAACGTGTCCACGCCGTCGCGATCCTGCACGACGATGTAGCGCGCCCGCAGTTCCTTCACGACGCCGAAGCGATTGCCGATCGTGATCACGTCGCCGGGCCGTATCGAGCGGTCGCCGATCAGGATGAAGCCGCTGATCAGGTTCGCGGCGATGCGCTGCAGACCGAAACCGAGGCCGACGCCGAGCGCGCCGCCGAACACGGTCAGCGCCGCGAGGTCCACACCGACGGCATTCAGCGCCACCAGCACGGCCAGCAGCACCAGGAAGAAACGTACGGTCTTCGCGACGCCGACCCGCAGCCCGATCGACAACTGCGGCGAGGCCATGATGCGTCGTGTGGCCAGCGAGCCGAGATACGCGGCTCCGACCGTGAACAGCAGGATCGTCACGACGGCGCGCAGCGCGTCGAGCAGCGAGAAGCGGGACTTGCCGAGCGGTATCGCGATCGAGTCGAGGAACTGCGTAACCGGCCCGATCCAGCCGAGCAGGTAGAGCGCGACGATCGCCCAGATCGTCCAGGAGATCAGGTGCTCGGAAGCGGCCAGCAGCGGTCCGGGCTCGAGAACGCGCTTGGCGAGCTCGGCAAGCAGCCGGATTCCCGCCAGCGCGAACGCGAGTACCGCGGCGCTCTCGACGAGTCCGTTCGGCAGGCCGAGTTCGCGCAGCAGCGCGAGCGCAGGCAGGCAGGCGAGACCGAGCAGCGTCGGCAGCGCGAGGCGGCTTACCGCGGCGTCGAGCATCGCGCCCGACGTCGTCGCGCCTTGCTCGCTGCCGCGCTTGAATCGGCGCTGCAGGGCCCGGGCGGCCAGCCAGGCCGCCACGACGGCGATCCCCAGCGCGAGCACCTGCCACCAGGGGTCCGGGGACTGCAGCGCGTTGAGCAGCTTGTCCCGCGCGCTGCCGAGCGTAGCTGCCAAGTCGGTCATCGGCGCCTCCTGCGCACGATCTTAAGCCAATGTGCGCGGCACGAGGTCTTCAGCCGGCTCGATACGGCCGATGCCGTCGCGCTCATTGTGCGGGCGCGATGCTGATCTCGGTCGCGGCTCCCGGGCCGACGGGCCAGCCGAGCAGCAGCCAGGCGGCGAACATGATGGACCAGCCGATCAGGAAGGTCACCGAATACGGCAGCATCAGCGAGACCAGCGTGCCGATTCCCGCCTTCGGCACGTAGCGCTGCACGAAGGCGATGATCAACGCGAAGTAGCTCATCATCGGCGAGATGACGTTCGTGACCGAGTCGCCGACGCGGTAGGCCGTCTGCGTGACCTCGGGCGGGTAGCCGAGCAGCATGAACATCGGAATGAAGACCGGGGCCATCAGCGCCCACTTCGCCGAGGCCGACCCCATCACCAGGTTGATGAAGGCCGAAAGCAGGATGAACGAGAGAAACAGCGGTACCTGGTGCAGGCCGGCGCTCTTGAGTACTTCGGCGCCCTCGACCGCGAAGATCAGACCGAGGTTGGTCCAGTTGAAGAAGGCCACGAACTGCGCGGCGAAGAACACCAGCACCAGGTAGCCGCCGAGCGTGGACATCTGCTGGCTCATGCCCTTGATGACGTCTCTGTCGCTGCGGACCGTCCCGGCGCCTATCCCGTAGGCGACGCCGAGCGCGACGCCGAAGATGAAGATCACCGCGACGATGCCGCGCAGGAACGGGGAGTGCAGCACGCTGCCGGTGCCCAGCTCCCGCAGGAAGCCGTCCGCGGGCAGCAGCCCGACGAGCAGGACCGCGGTCAGCACGACGAACGCAATCGACGCATAGAGCAGCCCGCGCTTTTCCGCGGCCGATAGCGGCTCGAGCGTGACCGACTCGCCGTCGCCGGGCGTCGCGCCGCCCGCGGCAGGGTCCGCCGGGGCCAGCCGGGGCGCGACCAGCCTCTCGGTCACCCACCAGCCGAGCCCGGTAATCAGCACGGTCGAGACCACCATGAAATAGTAGTTGGCCGCGGTGCTCACCACG
>DATIRA010000191.1:0-4457 GCA_035470225.1 Steroidobacteraceae bacterium
GCCGAGTCGACGATCAGCTTCATCATGCTGCGCTCATTGCGCCCCGAGAGCGTGTACTTGAGCGGCCGGAAGGATGTGCGGTAGACGTCCACCTCGGGATGCGCGGCAAGCGCCTCGGTCTCGGTGAGTCCGACGCACCCCACCGGGGGCTGACAGAAGACCGCGTGCGGAACGCCGGCGTGGTCGACCGGAACCGGTGCACCGCCGAACAGCGTCTGCGCCACCGCGGCGCCCTCGCGGATCGCCACCGGCGTCAGCGCGAGGCGGTCCGTCACGTCGCCGGCCGCATAGATGCTTGGCACGCTGGAGCGAGAGAACTCGTCCACCACGACGGCACCGCGTTCATCGATCGCCACGCCGGCGGCCTCGAGGCCGAGGTCCCGCGTGTTCGGCGAGCGCCCGGTCGCATAGAGCACCGTGTCCACCTCGATGGCGGACTGCACGCCGGCCGACTGCAGCCCGGCCTCCAGCACCCCGTCCGACCTGCGCGATACGTGCTGAACGTCGCAGTTGAGGCGAACCTCGATTCCGTTGCGCACCAGCTCGTCATGCACGTGCTGGCGGACGTCGTTATCGAAGCCGCGCAGGACCTGCTGGCCACGGTAGGCGACGCTGACCCGCGATCCCAGGCCGTGGAATATCCCCGCGAACTCCATCGCGATGTAACCGCCACCGACGACCAGCACGCGGCCGGGCAGTTCCCGCAGCTCCAGAGCCTCGTTCGAGGTGATGCAGTGCTCGATGCCCGGAATCGCCGGCAGCACGGGCCAGCCGCCTGTCGCGACGAGGATGTGCGCCGAGCGGTAACTGCGCCGGTCAACCTGCACCGTGTGCGGGTCGGTCAGTCGCGCGCGGCCCTCGACCAGCGAAACCCCCGCGGCCTTGAGCAGCGTCCGGTAGACGTCCTCGAGACGGGCGATCTCCCGGTCCTTGTTGGCCAGCAGCACAGGCCAGGAGAAGCCCGGCTCGGCCGTCCACCCGTAGGCCGCGGCGTCCTCGAAGTCCGCCCGGTACTGCGCCGCATAAACGAGCAGCTTCTTCGGGACGCAGCCGCGGATCACGCAGGTGCCGCCGGGCCGGTAGCTCTCGGCGATCGCCACGCGTGCACCGAGGCCGGCCGCCACCCGCGCGGCACGCACGCCGGCTGAGCCCGCGCCGATCACGAACAGGTCGAACTCGTATGCATTCCCGGTCATGCCCGTCCCCGCGGAGCGATCGCCGGTCCCGAATCCTACGCGATCCCTCCGGGTGCCGGGCTCGCCGTCCGCATGAACCGGTTATCATTTCTCGAGATAACCACCCGCGCTCACGGCTCCCGATGGCACTCTCCACCCATGCCCGCGTCACGCTGGTACGTCACGCTGCGAGCATCACGCGCGCCGTCTCGCGCGTCGAGGCCGAGGTCGGCATGTCGGCCGACGGCGGGTTGCGCCTGCGCTACCGTGTCGAGGGAACCCTCGAGCGCGTGTCAGTTCCCGCCCGGCAGCAGTGCTCGAGGCGTGAGGACCTCTGGCGACACACCTGTTTCGAGGCGTTCCTCGCAGCCCGGGAGTCGCCTGCCTACTGCGAGTTCAACTTCTCGCCGTCGACCGAATGGGCCGCCTGGGGGTTCGCCTCTTACCGGAACGGCCGCTCCGAATTGGCCTGCCCTGCGGCCCCGCAGATCCAGGTGGAGCGCAGCCCGAACCACCTGCAGCTCGAGGCAGAGATAGACTGCATGATACTCAGTGGATTGCCCGGGCGAGGGCCGCTGGCACTCGGCCTGTCCGCCGTGATCGAGGAGCTGGACGGACGGCTCGGCTACTGGGCGCTGGCGCATCCCGCCTTGCAGCCGGACTTCCACGATCCGGAGGGTTTCGTGCTCGACGTACCGCGGCCGGCAGAGTTCTCCGTTGCAGGCCGAAGGGTATCAAAGCGATGAAATTCGGCATCGACAGGCTCATCGAAGACCGCAGCTTGCTTGCGCCGCTCGAAGGGCGTCGGGTCGCGCTGCTGGCACACCCGGCCTCGACCACGCCGGATCTCACTCATTCGCTCGATGCACTCGCGTCGCGCACCGGGCTGCAGCTCTGCGCGGCCTTCGGCCCGCAACATGGCCTGCGCGGCGAGAAGCAGGACAACATGATCGAGTCGGTCGACTTCATCGATCCGTCTCTCGGCATCCCGGTATTCAGCCTTTACGGCGAAGTGCGACGGCCCACCGAGGCGATGATGCAGCACCTCGACGTACTGCTGGTGGACCTGCAGGACCTCGGATGCCGCATCTACACCTTCATCACTACGCTGCGCTATGTGCTCGAGGAGGCGGCACGCTACGGAAAATCTGTCTGGGTGCTGGATCGTCCGAACCCGATCGGCCGGCAGGTCGAAGGCCTGCGGCTCGCGCCGGGCTGGGAGAGCTTCGTCGGCGCAGGCGCGTTGCCGATGCGCCACGGCCTGACGCTGGGAGAACTCGGGCAGTGGTTCGTCTCAGGACTGGGACTCGATCTGGACTACCGCGTGGTGACGATGACCGGCTGGCGACCTACGAGCGGGCCAGGCTACGGCTGGCCGCTGGGCGAGCGCGCCTGGATCAATCCCAGCCCCAACGCACCGAGCCTGTGGATGGCCCGCTGTTATCCCGGCACGGTCATGCTCGAGGGAACTACGCTTTCTGAAGGGCGCGGCACCACCCGCCCGCTGGAGCTGTTCGGGGCACCGGATCTCGACGCCCTGGCACTGGTCAAGGAAATGGAGCGGCTCGCGCCCGGATGGCTCGGCGGCTGCAGGCTGCGGCCCTGCTGGTTCGAGCCGACGTTTCACAAGCACGCCGGCCGGCTTTGCGCGGGCCTGCAGATCCACGTCGAGGACACGGCCTACGACCCCGTCACGTTCCAGCCCTGGCGCCTGCAGGCGCTCGCCTTCAAGGCGCTGCGCCAGCTGCGACCGGACTACGAACTCTGGCGGGACTTCCCCTACGAGTACGAGCACGGGCGCCTCGCGATCGACCTGATCAACGGCAGCGAGCAGCTGCGAGTCTGGGTGGACGACGACCAGGCCCACCCTGGCGACCTCGACGCGGCCGCGAGGCTCGACGAGCGGTCCTGGGAGCAGGAGCGGGACGCGTTCCTGCTGTATCGGTAGCGCGCAAGGGAGCATCGCCCGGTGCCCGAGCCTGGAGAAGTCCTGGACCTGCTGGTCGTCGGTGGCGGCATCAACGGAGCCGGCGTCGCGCGCGATGCGGCGGGTCGCGGGCTCAGCGTGCTGCTCTGCGAGCAGCACGACCTCGCCTCGCACACGTCCTCCTCCAGCACGAAGCTGATCCACGGCGGGCTGCGCTACCTCGAGTACTACGATTTCCACCTGGTGCGAAAGTCGCTGCGCGAGCGCGAGATCGTGCTCACCGCGGCACCCCACATCGCCTGGCCGCTGCGCTTCGTGCTGCCGCACGACCAGCACCTGCGCCCTGCGTGGATGATTCGCGCCGGGCTGCTGCTCTACGATCACCTCGCCGCGCGCAGGGTGCTGCCTGGCTCGAAGACCATCGACCTGCGCAGCCACCCGGCTGGCGAGCCGCTCGAGCAGCGCTACCGCCGGGGATTCGTCTACTCCGATGCCTGGGTCGACGACGCCCGGCTGGTCGTGCTGACGGCGATGGACGCGCGGGAGCACGGCGCAAGGATCCTGACGCGCACACCCTGCATCGCGCTCGAGCGCGAGCGTGATCACTGGATCGCGACGCTGGCCCCGCCCGGCGGACCCAGGCTCAGGGTCGGGGCACGGGCGGTTGTCAACGCCGCGGGACCCTGGGTGGCCCGCTTCGTCGACGAAGTGGCACGACTGAACGCGGCCCACCATCCCCGGATGATCAAGGGCAGCCACATCGTCGTGCCGCGGCTCTTTCAGCACGAGTTCGCCTATATCTTCCAGGCACTCGACGGGCGCGTCGTGTTCGCGATCCCCTACGAGCGGGACTTCACGCTGATCGGGACGACGGAACGCGACTACTCGGGAGATCTCGCGACGCCCGCGATCGACCAGGACGAGGTCGACTACCTGCTCGGTATGGCGAACCACTATTTCCGGCGCGACCTCTCGCGTAACGACGTCGCCTGGACCTACGCGGCGCTCCGGCCGCTGCTCGCGAAATCAACCGACGACCCGAAGAGCGTTACCCGCGACTACGTTCTCGAGCTCGAGCAGCGCGAACCGCCGCTGCTGTCCGTGTACGGTGGCAAGATCACGACCTATCGCAAGCTGGCAGAAGAAGTGGTGGACCGGCTCTCTGCGTTGCTCGGCACGAGCGCCGCCCACTGGACCGCCACAGCGGCACTGCCCGGCGGCGACATGCTGCAGGCCGACTTCGAGGCCTTCCACGCCGGACTCGCGCGGCGCTACCCGTGGCTCCCGGCCGCGCTGCGGTACCGCTACGCGCGCGCCTATGGCACGCGCATCGGGCGCCTGCTTGACGGCGCCGG
>DATIRA010000192.1:0-1846 GCA_035470225.1 Steroidobacteraceae bacterium
CTGCACGAAGCGTTCGCCGACCACTGATCCCATCGAGCCGCCGAGAAACTTGAACTCGAATGCGCAGGCCACGACCGGGATGCCCTTGAGACCGCCTGCCATCACGACCAGCGCGTCCCGCTCGCCGGTCTGCTTCTGCGCGGCGACCATGCGGTCCTTGTACTTGCGCGTATCGCGGAACTTGAGCGGGTCCTCGGGCTCGATCCCTACCGCGATCTCCGTGGCACCCTCCGGGTCCAGGAATCGGGCCAGCCGCTCTCTCGCGCTGACCCGCATGTGATGCGCGCACTTCGGGCAGACCTGCAGGTTCCTCTCCAGCTCCGCCCTGTAGAGGACGGCGTCGCAGGTCGGGCACTTGATCCAGAGACCCTCGGGCACGGAGCGCGAGCGTCGCTCCGTCTTGATCCGCGAGGGCATGATCTTCTCGAACCAGGTCATGGTGCCTCCCCGGCGACTGCCGCCTAGTCTACCGCCGCCCGCCGCCGCCGAGGCAAGCTCCGGCAGGCGCGAGGTCCTCTGTGCCATCGGGAAGCCCGAAAGCCGCAGGATACGAGGGAGCGACGAAATAGAGCCCCTGGGGCGGCGCCGTGACTCCTCCGCGCGTACGGTCCCGGGACTCGAGCAGTTCCGCGATCCACGCACGATCCCGCTCGCCGGCGCCGACCGCGAGCAGTGCACCGACGATGTTGCGGACCATGTGGTGCAGGAACGCATTGGCCTCGATCGAAATCGCGACAAACTCGTCGACCCTGCGCACGCCTACCTCGAGTACGCGGCGCACGGGACTGCGCGACTGGCACTCGGCAGCACGGAAAGCCGAGAAATCGTGCTCGCCCAGCAACACCTGGGCCGCGTCGTGCATCGCTCGCTCGTCCAGGCGCGCGCGGCACCAGCAGACACGCTGCCGGTCCAGCGCCGGCCGAATCGGCCGATCCGCAATCCGGTACAGGTAGCGCCGCGCGACGGCACTGTGCCGTGCGTGGAACTGCTCCGGAACCTCCCGCGCCCACAGCACGCTCAAATCCGGCGGACAGTTGCTGTTCGCCCCGAGCACCCAGGACCGCTCGGGGCGTTGCGCAGCCGTGTCGAAATGGGCGACCTGCATCAGCGCATGCACGCCGGCATCCGTGCGTCCGGCCGCGGTCAATTTCACTTCGTGGTCGGCAACACTCGAAAGCGCGCGCTGGAGTTCGCCCTGGATGCTGCGTCCATGGGCCTGGAACTGCCAGCCGCAGAACCCGGAGCCGTCGTACTCGACGCCCAGCGCGATCCGCATCTACCGCGCGTCAGGGCAGACTGGCCATCAGCCGGTCGGCCTCCTGCTTCTGTCCCTGCGTGCCCTCCTGCAGCACCTCGCCGAGGATGCTGCGAGCGCCCTCAGGGTCGCCCATGTCGATATACGCGCGGGCGAGATCCAGCTTCGTCCCCACCTCGCTCATCGTCGCGGCCTCTTCGCCCAGCGAGAAGTCGACGGCACCGAGCCGGCCCTCCGCCGTTTCGTCGAGCCGCGGCAGTTCGCCGGTCGCGTCGAGCCGATCGCCCTCCAGCTCGTCGGCCTCCTCGAGATGCATGGAAATCTCGCCCGAGCCGAGGATGCTGGTGACACTCAGCAGGTCTTCATCACCCTGGCCCGGAGCGCTGGTTCCCGGCACGGGATGCTCGGCCGTGTTCTCCAGCGCGGCGGATTCGACGGTGTCGCCGAGCGCCTCCGCCTCGACTGTATCTCCGAGCATGCGGCCCGCCCTCTCGAGCTCGTCCAGCGCGCCGACATCGAATCCCAGCTCCCCGACCTCGACCTCCTCGGTGTTTTCTTGGCCCTCGCCGCGTTGCAGCCGGGGTGTTTCCA
>DATIRA010000193.1:0-2877 GCA_035470225.1 Steroidobacteraceae bacterium
CGAATTGCGCCTGCTCCGCGAGCGCCTGCTCGAACGCGGCGCCGACGCCCGATTCCGCGGTGTCGTAGATCGCGACGTCCGGGCGATAGTCGGCGGACTCGCCATACCAGCCCGCGATGAATCCCTCGCGAACGGCCGCAGCGACCGCACCCAGGCGGCCCGAGAGCGGCAGCAGCAGCGCGACGCGCTTCACGCTGACCTGCGGCAGGAGTTCCTCGCGGCTCATGCCCATCACCGACTCGGGTTGCGGAGTCGCCGGCAACGGCGAAGTCACGGCAGGGGCCGGTGGCCGGAGCATCGCCTCGGCCTGTCGGCGGAGCTCCTCGAACTCGGCGGCGACCGCGGGCGGCAGCGGCTCGGGCGCCTGCTCGAGCGCCGCGAGCGCCGCGCCCGGGTCCCGCTCGGCGAGCGCGATCCCGGCGCGTACGCGCGCATACAGAATCGCCTCGTCGTCGCGAAACCGGCAGCGCGCCTCGTCGGCCATCCGCTCGGCGTCGCCGATCTGCCCGGCCGCCAGGTATTCGCGCGCCGCGAGCAGCGCCACGCCGCGGTCCGTGCCGAAGAAGCGCCGCTCGGCGGCGCGCTCGTAGAGCCGTGCCGCCTCGGCATGGCGCCCGGCGAGCGCGGCAGCCTCGGCTGCGGCGATGTCGTCGCGTCGCGAGGCGAGCGCAGGCCCGGCGGGCAGCGCGAGCACCAGCACGAGCATCAGCAGCAGTAGCCGTGTTGCCGCGGCTTGCCGGCGGCGATGGGGTGCGTGCAGCATGGGGCTGGAGGAACCTGCGATTGGCGAGCGAATCCGGCAATTCTAGCGTCGCGCCCGCGCGCGGCACACTGTTCGTCGTCGCGACGCCGATCGGCAATCTCGGCGACCTGACGCCGCGTGCCGCCGAGGTGCTGCGGCGGGCCGAGCTGGTGCTTGCCGAGGACACGCGACGCACAGCGCAGCTGCTCGCCGCCTGCGCCATCGAGCGGCCGCGCGGATCGCTGGAGTCGCTGCACGAGCACAACGAGCGCGAGCGGGTCCCGCGCATCATCGAGCGATTGCTCGACGGAGCTGAGATCGCGCTGGTCAGTGACGCCGGGACGCCGCTCTTGAGCGACCCGGGCCTCGTGCTTGTCAGCGCGGCCGCGCAGGCGGGTGTCGAGGTCGTCGCGGTGCCCGGGCCGTCTGCGCTGGTCGCCGCGCTGTCGGTCGCGGGCCTGCCCACCGATCGATTCGTGTTCGAGGGCTTCCTGCCGTCGCGGGCCGCGGCGCGGCGGCAGCGGCTCGAGGAGCTGGCTGCGGAGTCGCGCACGCTGGTGTTCTACGAGGCTCCGCACCGAGTGCGCGAGACGCTCGAGGATCTCCGCGAGCGCTTCGGCGCGGACCGGCCGGCCGTCGTCGCACGGGAACTCACGAAGAAGTTCGAGAGCGTCTATCGCGGTTCGCTCGGCGAACTGGCGGCGCGGGCCGCCGCGGACCCTGCGCTTTCGCGCGGCGAGATCGTGCTGCTGGTAGGCGGGGCCGATCAGGCTGCGCGCGCTCAGTCGGGCGTAAACGCGGAGCAGCTGCTCAGGCTGCTGCTGGCCGAGTTGCCGCCATCGGCGGCGGCGAAGCTTGCTGCGCAGATCACGGGGCTGCCGCGCAAGGAACTCTACGAGCGCGCGCTCGCGAGCAGGGGCTGAAGGGCCGGCTCGGGTATAATTGCGCCGGGAGCCGGCCAGGCAACCGCTGCGAGAGATCGCGGAGGAAAGTCCGGGCTCCACAGGGCAAGGTGCCAGGTAATACCTGGGGGGCGAGAGCCCACGGAAAGTGCAACAGAGAGCAGACCGCCTATGTCGGCAAATGCCGGCAGGCAAGGGTGAAAGGGTGCGGTAAGAGCGCACCGCGTCGGTGGCAACACGCGACGGCACGGCAAACCCCACCTGGAGCAAGACCAAATAGGGAAGCGCGCGGACCCGCGAGGGGCCGCAACTGCGGCCCGCAGGGGCTTCCGGGTAGGTCGCTAGAGGCGCGCGGCGACGCTCGTCCCAGATGGATGGTTGCCCACGACAGAACCCGGCTTATCGGCCGGCTCCCAGTTCCCGGCCCACTTTGCCCCACTCAGATCGGCCGGGCGGCACTGGCGGGCGGGACCGCCATCCCACCCCGGACTTCCTGCCATGCTGGATCGACAGCGGATGTCGCTGCGCGGCCCCGCGCCGGCGCCGTAATCGACCAACGTTTCCCACGTCCGGCTCGATCTCATGCGCACGTAAGGAATCATTGCTAAACGATTGATTGAATTCAGTATCCATCTGCACGTCACATCCGCGGGGTGGCTAACGGGAGCTAAGTTGCTGTACCCCATGGAAAAATTTTCATCGAGCCGTTGACTCTCTACGCGCGTGCGACCTATAGTGGCGCGAAGTGGGAAAAAGTGGGATGAAATGGGCCACCGGCCCATCAACGGCCTGAGATGTTTCGCGGCGCGAACAAAGTGACGCTGGATGCCAAGGGGCGCATGGCCATGCCCGCGCGCTACCGGGAGATGCTCCTGGAGCGCGGCGACGGGCGCCTCGTGGTGACGGTCGATCGCAGCGATCGCTGCCTGCTGATCTACCCGCTGCCGGACTGGGAAGAGATCGAGCGCAAGCTGATGCGGCTGCCGACGCTGAACGCACAGGCGCGGCGCCTGCAGCGGCTGATGGTCGGGCATGCGACCGATCTCGACCTCGACTCGCACGGGCGGGTGCTGATACCGCCGAAGCTGCGCGAGTTCGCCGGTCTTTCGCGGCAGGCCACGTTGATAGGCCAGGGCAGTCGGTTCGAGCTCTGGGACGAGCAGCACTGGAACGAGCGTCGAGACGGCTGGCTGCAGGCGGGCGAGGAGACGGGCGAGCTGCCCGCCGAGCTCG
>DATIRA010000194.1:0-2680 GCA_035470225.1 Steroidobacteraceae bacterium
CTGCGGCGGATCACCCAGGTCAGCAGCAGCACGAAGGGCAGGAAGATGATCAGGTTCGAGAGGCTCGCCGAGACCATCGCCTCCAGCAGGCCGATGTCGGGCGGCGGCTCGATCTCGGTCGGTGCAGCCTCGCCGGCGCGCGACGAGGCCAGCGCGATGAACAGCGGCAGCGAGTTGTTCCAGGCGTGGGCGAGGACCGCGAGCAGGAAGCCGACCGGCGGCGCGAGCCAGCGCAGCCAGCCGCGGGAGGTCGCGCGAGCGAAGCCCAGCGAGGCGCCGAAGAGACCGGAGAACATCGCATGCCCCGCCATGCCGAGCCACGCGTAACGCGCGCCGAGCTGGAATCCGTAAGGAGCGTCGCCGAACTGTGCGAAATTCTGCTGCACGTAGAGCGCCGACTCGAACCAGTTGAAGCCCACGCCGACCAACGCGCCGTAGATGAATCCGTCGCGAACGTTGTCGAACTCCGAGCGCATCAGCCAGAACAGCAGCACGATCCCGATGCCCTTCGTCGTCTCCTCGACGATCGGTGCCGCGAGCGGCGCGCCGATCATCAGCGCCGCTTCCGGCCCCAGCATTTCGGTGAGCGCGGCGTTCTGCTCGAGCCACTGGGCCACGACGACCAGCAAGGCTGTGTTGAACGGCAGTGCGAGGCTGGTCGCAATCAGCCCGCCCCACAGGAAAGCCGCTGCGAACAGCCACCCGGACTCCGGTTCGCGCCGGTCCAGGAAGCGCAGGATCGCGAGCGGCACGATCGCTAGCAGCGACGACCAGGCGAGCGCCTTCAGGAATACGCCCGTTGCCGCGGACCCGAGGCCACCTACCGCGGCACAGATGATCAGCGCCGCGAGCGCGAGCAGCACCGCCAGCACGGCCGTGACGGCGCGTGCGACCCGCGTTCGGCGCAACGGGGAGGCGAGCGCCAGCGTGGCGGCGTGAGACATGGCTCGAAGCTACCGACTCGTCGATCGATTGCCAATCCTAGACGATGAACAGGCTGGCCACGCCAGCCGTCAGAATGGCCACCGTGGCGACCACGACCGGAGGTCGCAGGCTCGCGCTGCCGAGTGCCACCACCATCCCGGCCTTGACCAGCGTATTGGTCAGCGCAGCGATGACGATGCTGTGCGCGGCCAGGCCGGGATCCCCCTCCCTGGCGTACTGCGCCATCGACAACGTGATCGCATCGACGTCGGTCGTCCCGGCCAGTGCGGCGACGAAATACAGGCCCCGGTCGGGCGCATACGTCTCGACCAGCTTCACCAGCAGCAGCACGGCCGCGAAGAAGGCCGCGAACTTCGCGGCGGAGCGCAGGCTGAACGGGTTCCTGAGCGGCACGCCTTCGCTGGTACCGACCGTCGCCGCCTGCCGGCGGTAGAGCCAGGCGAAGAGCGTCGCCACCGCCGCCATTGCGACCATCGGGCCCACCACGTGTCCGAGAAGGTCGCGATTGACGATCAGCACCTCGACGACGACCCGCAGGAACATCACACCCCAGGCGATCAGGATGCCGCTTGCGAGCATGCGCGGTACGTCGGCGTAGGCCGCGTCCTCGCTCTGCCGGGAGAAGCTCAGTGTCACCGCCGTCGAGGACACCAGGCCGCCGGTGAGTCCGGTGAGCGGTATGCCGCGGTTCTTGCCCAGCAGCCTGGTCGCGACGTATCCGACCAGCGAGAGGCTCGCGATCAGCAGCACCAGCATCCACAGCGAGCGCGGATTCAGCGCTCCCCACGGGTCGACCGCGCGGTCGGGCAGCAGCGGCAGGATGATGAACGTGGCGATCAGCAGCCTCAGGCCGGCGAACACGTCGTCGGGATCGAGCTTGTCCACGACGCCGTGCAACGGCTTCTTGTAGGCGAGCGCCGCGGCGACGACGACGCCGAGTGCGACCGCGAGCTCGCGCTGGCCGAACGCGCACATCGCGCCGAGCAGGCACGCGGCGATCGCAGCGAGTTCCGTCGTGAGTCCGAGCGACTCCGGGCGGGCGCGTACTGTCAGCACATAGCCGGCGAGCACCGGCGCCGAGGTCACGATCAGAGCTGCCGCGAGTATCCACGGCGTCTTGAGCACCAGCGTCAGCCAGCCGGCGAGTGCGCCGATCAGCGAGAACAGGATGAAGGTACGCAGGCCGCCGATCGAGTCGCCCTCGAGGCGCTTGTGCTTCTCCCGCTCGACCCCGAGCATCGCGCCGATCAGCAGCGCCGTCGCGAAATTCCAGACGACAGTGAGGTCTACATCGAAGCCCATGCCGCGTCGTTCCTGGCCTTCGAAAGCACGCTAGCACGGCACGCGCCTGCCGTGGCCGTGGCTTGCCGCAACGGGGTCAGCGCGCCGCGGTGGCGCCGGTGTGCAGGTCGATGATGTCCTCGAGCGCCCGGCTGCAGACGCGGCAGAAAGGCACCTCGTCGCGGCTGAACATCACGCAGTCGAGCTGTGGGCGGTAGTAGGCCCTCGCGTCGTAGTTCGCGCCCTGGAAGGCGCCTACCTCTCCAGCATGGGCCGCGCCGGCGAGCAGCCGGGTCGTGAATGCCTGCTCCTCACGGAACAGCGCGTTCATCTCGCTCTCGGGGCGCCCGGCCGCGCGCAGCGCCTTGCGTCGCGCCTGGAAGTCGCGCTGCCGCTCCTCGAACTCTGCCTTGGGCCACGGCGTGGGAACGGGCGTGCCGTCACCGAGCAGCTC
>DATIRA010000195.1:0-5417 GCA_035470225.1 Steroidobacteraceae bacterium
CGAACTCCATCGTGAACGTCGCGCGCCCCTGGCTCATCGAGCGGACCGACGTCGCGTAACCGAACATCTCGGCCAGCGGCACCTCGGCCGTGACGATCTTGCCCGACGGCCAATCCTCCATGCCCTGGAGCTGGCCCCGGCGACGGTTCAGGTCGCCGATCACGTCGCCGGAATAATCCTCGGGCGTGACCACCTCGACCTTCATGATCGGCTCGAGCAGGACCGGCTTCGCCTTGCGCACGCCGTCCTTGAACGCCATCGAGCCGGCGATCTTGAAGGCCATCTCGTTCGAGTCGACCTCGTGATACGAGCCGTCGAACAGCGTGACCTTGACGTCCACCACCGGGTAACCGGCGATCACACCGCCCTCGAGCGCTTCCTTGACGCCCTTGTCCACGGCCGGAACGTACTCGCGCGGAATCACGCCGCCGACGATGGCGTTGACGAATTCGTAGCCCTTGCCTTCCTCGAGCGGCTCGACCTTGATCCAGACGTGGCCGTACTGGCCGCGACCGCCGGACTGCCGGACGAACTTGCCTTCCTGCTCGACGGTGCCGCGGATCGTCTCGCGATACGCGACCTGCGGCTTGCCGACGTTCGCCTCGACCTTGAACTCGCGCTTCATGCGGTCGACGATGATCTCCAGGTGCAGCTCACCCATGCCCGAGATGATCGTCTGACCCGACTCCGGGTCGGTGCTGACGCGGAACGAGGGATCCTCCTTCGCCAGGCGCTGCAGCGCGAGGCCCATCTTCTCCTGGTCGCTCTTGGTCTTCGGCTCCACCGCGACCGAGATCACTGGCTCGGGGAACTCCATCTTCTCGAGCGTGATGACATGATCCGGGTCGCACAGCGTGTCGCCGGTCGTCACGTCCTTCAGCCCCACCGCCGCGGCGATGTCGCCGGCGCGCACTTCCTTGATCTCGACCCGGTCGCTGGCGTGCATCTGCAGCAGGCGGCCGATGCGCTCCTTCTTGCTCCTGCCGGGTATGTAGACCTGGTCTCCGGAGTTGAGCACGCCGGAGTACACCCGGAAGAACGTCAGGTTGCCGACGAACGGATCGTTGATGATCTTGAACGCGAGCGCCGAGAACTTCTCCTCGTCGGTCGCGGCGCGCGTCGCCTCGTTGCCGGAGTCGTCGACGCCGAGCACCGGCGGCATGTCCACCGGCGAAGGCATGTACTCGATCACGGCGTCGAGCATCGCCTGCACGCCCTTGTTCTTGAACGCCGAGCCGCACAGCGTCAGGCAGATCTCGTTGCGCAGCGCGCGGGCACGCAGCCCCTTGCGGAGCTCTGCGTCGCTGAGGACGCCCTCCTCGAGATACTTGTGCAGCAGCTCCTCGTCGCCCTCGGCGGCGGCCTCGACCAGCTTCTCGCGGTACTCGGCGGCCAGCTCGGCAAGATCGGCCGGAATCTCGCGGTAGTCGAAGCGCATGCCCTGGGTCTCGTCGTCCCAGTAGATGGCCTTCATCCGGACCAGGTCGACCACGCCCTCGAACTTGTCCTCGGCGCCGATCGGCAGCTGGATCACGACCGGGTTGCCGCGCAGCCGCGTGCGGATCTGCTCGACGCAGCGCAGGTAGTTGGCGCCGGCACGGTCCATCTTGTTGACGAAGGCGAGCCGCGGGACCTCGTAACGGTTCATCTGGCGCCAGACGGTCTCGGACTGCGGCTGCACTCCGCTGACCGCGCAGAACACCGCGACGGCGCTGTCGAGCACGCGCAGGCTGCGCTCCACCTCGATCGTGAAGTCGACGTGCCCCGGAGTGTCGATGATGTTGATCCGGTGCTCCGGGAAGTGCATGTCCATGCCCTTCCAGTACGTCGTGGTCGCGGCCGAGGTGATCGTGATGCCGCGCTCCTGCTCCTGCTCCATGTAGTCCATCACGGCGGCGCCGTCGTGGACCTCGCCGATCTTGTGTGAGATGCCGGTGTAGAACAGCACGCGCTCGGTCGTCGTCGTCTTGCCGGCGTCGATGTGCGCCGAGATGCCGATGTTCCGGTAGCGCTCGATGGGGGTTGTGCGTGGCACGGTGATGTTCCTCGGGCTGTCGTTGCGGCCGTCCGGGGCCTTACCAGCGGTAGTGGGCGAAGGCCTTGTTGGCCTCGGCCATCCGGTGCGTGTCCTCGCGCTTGCGGACCGCGGCGCCGCGGTTCTCTGCGGCTTCGAGCAGCTCGGCCGCGAGCCGCTGCGACATGGACTTCTCGCTGCGCGCCTGGGCCGCCTCGATGACCCAGCGCATGGCCAGGGTCTGGCGACGCGTCGATCGCACCTCGATCGGCACCTGGTAAGTGGCACCGCCGACGCGGCGGGACTTGACCTCGACCATCGGCTTCACGTTGTCGAGCGCCTGGGTCAGCAACTCGATGGCCTGGTCCGAGGGACGGCCGGTCTTGTCCGCGATGCGGTCGATGGCGCCGTAGACGATACGCTCGGCGACCGACTTCTTGCCGCGCTCCATGACCATGTTCATGAACTTGGTGAGGAGCACGCTGTTGAACTTCGGGTCCGGCAGGATGCTGCGGGTGGGGGCCTGGGATCTACGGGACATATCTCGCTACCAGCTTTGCCAGTGACTAGGATCTAGTGACCGGGAGGTTGATGTTGGGAACGGGGCGGGGCTCAGCCCTTGGGCCGCTTTGCGCCGTACTTCGATCGGCTCTGCTTGCGGTCACTGACCCCGGCGCAGTCGAGCGTGCCGCGAACCGTGTGGTAGCGGACGCCCGGGAGGTCCTTGACGCGCCCGCCGCGGATCAGCACGACCGAGTGTTCCTGCAGGTTGTGGCCCTCGCCGCCGATGTAGCTGATCACCTCGTGGCCATTGGTGAGGCGCACCTTGGCAACCTTGCGCAACGCGGAGTTCGGCTTCTTCGGGGTCGTCGTATAGACGCGGGTGCAGACGCCACGCTTCTGCGGCGAACTGCCGAGCGCGGGTACCTTGCTCTTCGCGGGGTCCAGCTTGCGCGGGCGACGGATCAGCTGATTGACGGTTGACATGATCGGGTCCGGTTCCAGGGTCGCGGCGGGCGCATGGGAGCGACACCGCCACAGAAACACCGGGCCGCCCTGCGGCGGCCCGATGACGTTCGATTACGGTAAACCAGCCGGGTCTTTGGCCGGTGGTCCCGTAGGTAGACCGGGAATTCTAGAAAGGGGCGCTGCGCCTGTCAACTTGCTGCGGCGCAGCACCCCCGGTTCACGCCTCGGAAGCTCCGGTCTCGCCCTGCGCTCCCGCCTCGTCGTGCACCTCGGCCTCGACATCCTCGGCGACACCCGCCGCGGAATCGTCCTCGGCGAAGGCCGCCTCGGCCTCGGCCTCGGGCGGCCGGCGCCGGGTCTGGTGGTAGAACGACCCCGTGCCGGCAGGGATCAGCCGGCCCACGATCACGTTCTCCTTCAGCCCCCGCAGGTCGTCCTGCATGCCGCGCACGGCAGCCTCGGTCAGCACGCGCGTCGTCTCCTGGAAAGAGGCTGCCGAGATGAACGACTCGGTCGCGAGCGACGCCTTGGTGATGCCGAGCAGGATCGGCTCGATCCTCGCCGGAAGCTTGCCCGCGAGCGCGAGCTCGTCGTTGATGTCCAGCACCCGGGCCCGGTCCACCTGCTCGCCACGCAGCAACGTCGCCTCGCCTGCGTCAGCGACCTCCACCTTGCGCAACATCTGGCGGATGATGACTTCGATGTGCTTGTCGTTGATCTTCACACCCTGCAGGCGGTAGACGTCCTGGATCTCGCGCACCAGGTAGTTGGCGAGCGGCTCGACGCCTTGCAGCCGCAGGATGTCGTGCGGGTTCGGTTCGCCGTCGGCGATGACCTCGCCCCGCTCGACGTGCTCGCCCTCGAACACCGTCAGGTGCCGCCACTTCGGGATCAGCTCCTCGTGCTTCTCGCCGTCCTCGTCGGTGATGATCAGCCGGCGCTTGCCCTTGGTCTCCTTGCCGAAGCTCACCGTGCCGGAGTACTCGGCCAGGATGGCCGGTTCCTTCGGCTTGCGCGCCTCGAACAGGTCCGCCACGCGCGGCAGACCGCCCGTGATGTCGCGGGTCTTGGTGCTCTCCTGCGGAATGCGCGCGATCACGTCGCCGACCGACACGCGCGCCCCGTCCTCGAGGCTGACCAGCGCACCGGGGGGCAGCGCGTAGACGGCCGGGATGTCGGTGTTCGCGAAGCAGACTTCCTTGCCCTTGGCGTTGACCAGCTTGATCACCGGCCGCAGGTCCTTGCCGCCCGAGCCACGCTGCTTGGGATCCATCACGACCGTGCTGGTGAGGCCGGTGATCTCGTCGACCTGCGTCGAGACCGTGATGCCGTCGATGAAGTCCTGGAAGCGGATAAAGCCCGCGACCTCGGTCACGACGGGATGCGTGTGCGGATCCCAGGTGGCGATGATCTGGCCGGGCTCGACCGCATCGCCTTCCTTGGTGGTGATGACCGAGCCGTACGGAATCCGGTAGCGCTCGCGCTCGCGGCCGAAGTCGTCGATCACGCCGATCTCGCCGGAGCGAGAGACGGCGACCCAGTGGCCCTTCTCGTGGTGCACGCCCTTCAGGTTGTGCCAGCGAACGGTACCGCGGCTCTTGATCTCCACGGAATTCACTGCAGCCGCCCGCGAAGCGGCGCCGCCGATGTGGAAGGTACGCATCGTCAGCTGGGTTCCCGGCTCGCCGATCGACTGGGCAGCGATCACGCCGACCGCTTCGCCGATGTTGATGCGGTGGCCGCGTGCGAGGTCGCGTCCGTAGCACTGCGCGCAGACGCCGTAGCGCGTCTCGCAGGTGATCGGCGAGCGCACCATGATCTGGTCGATGCCCGCCTGCTCGAGCGCGCGGACCAGCCGCTCGTCGAGCAGCGTTCCCGCCTCGACGACGACCTCGTCCGCCCCGGGCCGGAGCACGTCGCGCGCAACGACGCGCCCGAGCACGCGCTCACCGAGACCCTCGACGACGTCGCCGCCCTCGACGATCGGCATCATCGCGAGCCCGTGCTCGGTGCCGCAGTCCGGCTCGGTAACGACCAGATCCTGCGCCACGTCGACCAGACGACGCGTCAGGTAACCCGAGTTGGCGGTCTTCAGCGCCGTGTCCGCGAGGCCCTTGCGGGCGCCGTGGGTCGAGATGAAGTACTGCAGGACGTTCAGGCCCTCGCGGAAGTTCGCCGTGATCGGTGTCTCGATGATCGAGCCGTCCGGCTTCGCCATCAGGCCGCGCATGCCCGCGAGCTGGCGGATCTGCGCCGGTGAGCCTCGCGCGCCGGAGTCCGACATCATGTAGATCGAGTTGAAGGACTTCTGTTCGACTCGCTTGCCCTCGGAATCCTCGACGAAGTCCGTGCCGAGTTTGGCCATCATCGCCTTGGCGACCTGGTCGTTGGTACGCGACCAGATGTCGACGACCTTGTTATAGCGCTCGCCGTT
>DATIRA010000196.1:0-5963 GCA_035470225.1 Steroidobacteraceae bacterium
GGTCAGCGTGCCGGTCTCCGGCGTCAGCTCCCAGTCCGCGCCGGGCGCGACGATGGACAGGAACTCGAGCGCGACCTCACGGCCTTCGCCGCTGCGCGATTCCCGTGCGGCGGAGGGCTCGTCGTTGACCCGTATCCCGGCAGCCTCGCAGATGACGTCGTAAAGCGGCACCAGCGCGAAGCCGAAGGCGAAGCTGCCCGCGGCCATCAGCAGCAGCCGGCGGGTCAGCGATGCATTCTCGCGGCGGGTCTCGTCTCCGACGCTCATGGCTGTGCCTTCATGATGCCGGATGCTATGAACGCAACGTAGATCCCGAGCGCCGTGAGCGCCAGCAGGATCGCCGTCCTGCGGATCCGCCGCCGTTCGTCATCGCCGGGTCCCCTGTCCATCCGTCTACCGGACGACCGGCGCCTCGTCGAAGGTGTGATAAGGCGCCGGCGACGGCACTGTCCACTCCAGGCCGTGCACGCGCGCGCCGTCCCAGACTTCGGCAGTCGCCTGTGCCCCGCCGCGGGCGCACTTCCAGATGATGTAGACGAACAGCAGCTGCGAAAGCCCGAATCCGAAAGCGCCGATCGAGGACACCATGTTCCAGTCCGCGAACTGCGTGGAGTAGTCCGGGATGCGGCGCGGCATGCCCGCGAGACCGAGGAAGTGCTGCGGGAAGAACAGCACGTTCACGAAGATGGCCGACAGCCAGAAATGCCAGTTGGCGAGCTTCATGTCGTACATGTGGCCGGTCCACTTGGGCAGCCAGTAATAGACGCCCGCCATGATGGCGAAGACGGCGCCCGGAACCAGCACGTAGTGGAAGTGCGCCACGATGAAGTAAGTGTCGTGGTACTGGAAGTCCACCGGAGCGATGGCCATCATCAGCCCGGAAAAACCGCCGATCGTGAACAGGAAAAGGAACGCGAGCGCGAACAGCATCGGCGGCTCGAACGTCAGCGATCCCCTCCACATCGTCGCGGTCCAGTTGAAAACCTTCACGCCCGTGGGCACGGCGATCAGCATCGTGCTCAGCATGAAGAACAACTCGCCCGCGAGCGGCATGCCCACCGTGAACATGTGGTGCGCCCAGACGATGAACGACAGGAATGCGATCGAAGCGGTCGCGTAGACCATCGCGTCGTAGCCGAACAGCGGCTTGCGCGAGAACGTCGGGATGATCTCCGAGACGATGCCGAAGGCCGGCAGGATCATGATGTAGACCTCGGGGTGCCCGAAGAACCAGAAGATGTGCTGGTAGAGCACCGGGTCGCCGCCACCGGCGGCCGCGAAGAAGGTCGTGTGGAAGAAGTGGTCGGTCAGCAGCATCGTCACCGCGCCGGCGAACACCGGCATGACCGCGATCAGCAGGTACGCGGTGATCAGCCAGGTCCACACGAACAACGGCATCTTCAGCAGCGTCATGCCGGGCGCCCGCAGGTTCATGATGGTCACGATGATGTTGATCGCGCCCATGATCGAGGAGGCTCCGGCGAGGTGAATCGCGAAGATCGCGAGCGGGAACGCGTCGCCGGTCTGCAGCACCAGCGGCGGGTAGAGCGTCCAGCCGGCGGCCGGACCACCGCCGGGCATGAACAGCGACAGGATCAGCAGCGTGAACGCCGACACCAGCAGCCAGAAGCTGAAATTGTTCATTCGCGGCAGCGCCATGTCGGGGGCACCGATCTGCAGCGGGATCATCCAGTTCGCGAGCCCGACCGTCGCGGGCATCACCGCTCCGAACACCATGATCAGCGCGTGCACGGTGGTCATCGTGTTGAAGAAGCCCGGGTCGACCAGCTGCATGCCGGGCGCGAAGAGCTCGGCGCGGATCACCAGCGCCATGCCGCCGCCGATGAAGAACATCAGCAGGCTGAACACCAGGTACATCGTCCCGATGTCCTTGTGGTTCGTCGTGGTCAGCCAGCGCATGATGCCCTTTGCCGGGCCATGATCGTCGTGGCCGTGGGCAGCATGGGCGGTGTCCTGATGTGTCTGGTTGGCACTCATGGTTCGTTACTCCGCTCGCGCGACCCGCAGGGCCGCCAGTTGGTCCGCAGTCCGATCATCCAGTGCCGCGCTGCGGGCCGGGGCCTCCCGCGAGGCCTGCCGCGCCGCCTGCTGCTCGAGCAGCCAGGCGTCGAACTCGTCGGGCGGCAGAACCTGCACCACCACCGGCATGAAGCCGTGGTCACGGCCGCAGAGCTCGGCGCACTGTCCGCGGTAGGTGCCCGGGAAATCCGCCCGGAACCACATCTCGTTGATATAGCCGGGGATGGCGTCCTTCTTCATGCCGAAATCCGGCACCCACCAGGCGTGGATCACGTCGTTCGCCGTGATCAGCACGCGGACCTTGCGGCCCTGCGGCACGACCAGCGGGTTGTCCACCTCGAGCAGATAGTTCTCGACGCTGCGCGGATCGACGCCGGAACCGAGCTGACGCGCTGCGTCGCTCGACCTGGCCAGCGTCGAGAAGAAGGACACGCCCTCGCCCACGTACTCGTACTGCCACTTCCACTGGTAACCCGTCACCTTGACGGTGAGTTCGGAGTTCCGCGTGTCGTCGATCTTCACCAGCGTGCGGGTGGCCGGGATCGCCATCGCTACCAGGATCAGGACCGGGATGACGGTCCAGATGATCTCCGCCTTGGTGTTGTGATCGAAGGTCGCGGGGACCGCGCCCTTGGACTTACGGAAGGTGGCGATCGAGTAGATCATCACCGCGAACACGGCTACCGCGATCGCGACGCAGATCCACAGGATCAGCATGTGCAGCCCGTATATCTCGCGACTGAGTTCGGTCACGCCGACGCGAAGGTTCAGATCCGACCAGGCGGCCATGGCCGGGCTGGCCGCCAGCAGCGAGGCCGCCCCCGCGGCGAGGGCATGCTTGAAACGATTCATTGGCAACCGGACTCCCGTTTAGTTGCGTTGTCCACCCGGGATCGCCGGGCGGTGACCAGATTCTCTCCCCCATGACGACTCATGCCGAGAGCGCCGGGGTTTCGCTCGTCCTGCCGACGAGCTGCCTGAGGCGCGCCGCGAGCGCACGCCGCTCTTCTTCCGTCAGGAACCTGCCCACTTCACAGGCACGTCCGTGCGACTCGATGACGAGCCGGCTTGGATGCAGCGCCGCGAGCGGGCCGTGGAGTTTAACCCTCGCCCAGTGGCGAGGAAACACCGTTCTTCGGGAACCGGCCGCCGCCTGCCGTTCGACCACGACCTCCCGGTCCGAGACGAAGATCACTTCGCGCTCTGCACCGCGGCGCATGCTCGTGTAGACGGCCCAGGCGAGCAGGCCGATTTCGAGGCCGGCGAACGGCAGCACCGGCCACATCCCCTGCGACGCGAAGAACCCGGCAACCGCGAAGGTCACGCCGCCGAGCCCGCCGACGAACAGCTTCGCGCCCTGCGGCGTCAAGGAGCAGTTCGGGGCCAGCTCGATCCGGTATCCAGGCGAGGTGCCCTCGGCAGCGGTGTGCTGGGTCGTCACCATGTCGCTTGCGAAGTCGAAAGTCCGCGCACTCTACCGGGCCACGGGCCCGCCGGCAACGCGCAAGCTTTGGAAAGGATGGAAGTTTTTTCGCTAGCGCCCGGTTGCCAGTCGCCGCAGCACGGCGTCGAGCCGTGCGCTGTCCAACAGTCCAGCCACCCGGTCCGGGTCGGGCTCAGCGAGCTGCGGCAGCACTGCGAGCGGCTCCGCGCCGAGCAGGCCGCTCAACGCGGCCAGGTTCGCCTCGAGGCGGTCGAAGGACGGGTCGACGCAGTTGCCGACCCATCCGACGTACGGGCAGCGGCCGCCGCTCTCCACGGCTTCCAGCGTCAACCGGGCATGGTTCAGGCAGCCGAGGCGCAGTCCGACCACCACGAGAACGGGCATTGCGAGATGTTCGGGCAGATCACTGAGGAATCCCAACGGATGCAGTGGCAGGCGCCAGCCCCCCGCACCCTCGACGATTGCCAGGTCGACCCCGGCCGAAGCGCTCTGGTACCAGCACAGCAGGTCCTCCAGCACGATCGGCCGCCCTTCGGCGGCTGCGGCGATGTGGGGCGCGATCGCCGGTTCGAAGCAGTAGGGGTTGGTGAGCTCATAAGGATGGCGCGGCGAGCTTGCCGCGGACAGCGCGAGCGCGTCGTCGTTGCGCAGCCCGGCCGGTGTGCGCTCGGCTCCGCTGGCGACGGGTTTCAGCCCGACCACGCTCCAGCCCTTCGCGCCGGCCAGCCGCAGCAGGCCGCCGGCAACGACGGTCTTGCCGACGCCAGTGTCCGTGCCGGTGATAAAGAGGCCGGGAGTCATGGGTCAGGAGAGGGGACAGGGGACAGGGGACAGGGGTCAGGGGATAGGGGATAGGGGATAGGGGCGCGCGGGTGGCTGGCAGCGAGCAGTGAATAGTGAATAGCGGATAGCGGATAGCGGATAGGAGGACCGGAGAACCCGGGCGTCGCCGCTGCGCCGGCCAATCGACCTGGCAACGTGATAATAAATAAAAACCATATATTTGTTCTTCATGAGATCCATTTGTTAGCTAAATAGTAATTCTGAATTGATAGTAGCTTCTGTCCGTTCCGGAGTTATCCGGTCCACTACCCGCCAGTCACTACCCGCTAGTCACTATCCCCTGTCCCCTAACCCCTTCCCCTTCTCCCAACCCTCTGCACCGGCACCCTGAATTCCTGGTTCCCGCCAGCGTCTGGCCGCGACCCGACCGGTCCCCAGGCCTGGCCATAGACGACTTCGAAGCTGGCGGGCAGGCGTCCATCGCCGCGCAGCTGCTCGTAGCTGTCGATCATGCGTGCAAGGCTCCGCTTGCCGGTCAGGCCACGGGGACGTCCTGCGTTGGCGTTTCGGGCCCCCATCGCCTTCAGGTCCATCATCAGCTCGCGCACGCCGGCGTAGGTCAGCGTGTACCGCTCGACGTCGAGCACGGGTTCGGCCAGACCCGAGCGAACGAGCGCGTCGCCGAGGTCATGCATGTCGACAAAGCGGTTCACGTGCGTATAGCCGTCTGCGACGGACCAAGCTTGTCTCAGCTCCTTCAGCGTGTCCGGCCCGAAGGTAGTGAAGCTCAGCAGGCCCCCGGGCGCCAGCACCCGCCGGAACTCACGCAACACCGCGTCCTGGTCGTTGCACCACTGCAGCATCAGGTTGCTGAAGATCAGCTCCGCGGTGCCATCACCGAAAGGCAGCCTGGCCGCGTCCCCGCAGACTCGGGCGAACCGGCGCAACACGGTCTGCCGGCGGCCGGTCTCCATCAGCATGCCCATCGCCAGGTCGAGCGCGGCCACGCGCGCGCGGGGATAGCGACGTTTAAGGGCCAGAGTGCCCGCGCCCGTACCCGAACCGACGTCCAGCACGACGCGCGGGTCCAGCCGTACGAAATCGAGTCGCTCGAGATGGCGGCGGCGCACTTCGGTCTGCAGCACCGCGACGGCGTCGTAGCTGGCGGCAGCCTGCCCGAACGAACGCCGGATCCTCGCGAGGTCCAGCTGGAACTCTGAATCATCCTGGACCGGTGCCTTCATGTTGCGCAGCCAATGCGGCCGGGCGCCGCAGACGCCGCGCATCTGTCCAGGAACGGCCGGAGTTCCGCCAGGAAGGCATCCGGGTGCGACAGGAACGGCGCGTGCGCGCAGCGTGGCAGCAGCGCGAGTCGGGCTTGCGGCATGGCCTGGGCCAGCGCGAGTGCGGCGCCGGGTGGCGTCAGCCGGTCGCTCTCGCCCGCTGCGATCAGTGCCGGGACTGCGATTGTCCCGATCCGATCGCGAAGGTCCGCGCTGCCGAGGATCTCGAGTCCGGCGGCGAGCGCGCGCGGATCGGGAGGCCCGTGGCTTTCGAGCTGTCGGCGCATCAGCCGCAGCGTCGAGGCGGCCTGTTCGTCTCCGCGGGTCTGCAGGGCCAGAAAATTCTGCACGGTGCGCGCGTGATCGATCCGCAGGCTGCTGGCGAAGTCCCGCAGGACTTCCTGCGGCACGGC
>DATIRA010000197.1:0-13227 GCA_035470225.1 Steroidobacteraceae bacterium
CGGCTGTAGGGCTTTTCGGCGAACAGCTGCGCGGCCTCGACCAGCGACGTGTCGGAGTCGAGCGTCGTCACCGGCGAGCGCATGTATTCGGACACCCGCCCGCCCCACTCGCCGTAATAACCCGCGTTCAGCACGATGCGCATGCAGTCCTTCTCGGAGAGCATGCCGACCAGCGTGCCGAAACGATCGACGACCGGAGCGCCGGAGATCTGCTTCTCCACCATGATCTTGACGGCCGCCATGACTTCCATGTCCGGGGAGAGCGTGATGATCCTGCGGGTCATGTAGTCGCGGACCTTGGCGCCGTGCTTGACTGTCATGCCGGTCGATCCTCCTGTCGCGTCGGGCGCTCGCGCTCGATCTCGCGCAGGCGCCGCGGGCAGGGTCGCTCGCAGGCGCAGTCGCGGTCGATGCCCGGGATGCGGTTCAGTCCGCCGCAGCTGCCGCTGATCGGGCTGCGTCCCGCCAGCACGCCGAGCGCGAGCCCGAGGAAGGCGAGCGCGAATACCAGCACGCTGGCGGCGATCGTACCCACGTCAGAGTCCGAAATCGTCCAGCAGGATGTTCTCGCGGTCCACGCCCAGGTCCTCCAGCATGCCGATCACGGCGTTGGTCATCAGCGGGGGGCCGCAGAGATAATACTCGCAGGCCTCCGGAAACGGGTGCTTGCCGAGATATTCGTCGAGCAGCACCTGGTGGATGAATCCGGTATATCCCTGCCAGTCGTCCTCCGGCTGCGGCTCCGACAGCGCCACGTGCCACTCGAAGTTCGGGTGCTCGCGCTGCAGCCGGTCGAAGTCCTCGGCGTAGAAGATCTCGCGCTTGGAGCGCGCCCCGTACCAGAAGGTGATCTTGCGCTTGCTGTTCAGGCGGACCAGCTGGTCGAAGATGTGCGAGCGCATCGGTGCCATTCCGGCTCCGCCACCGACGAATACCATCTCGGCGTCGGTCTCGCGTGCGAAGAACTCACCAAACGGGCCGGAGACGGTGACGGAGTCGCCCGGTTTCAGGCCGAAGATGTAAGAGGACATGATGCCGGGCGGTACCGAGTCCGGTGCGTTCGGCGGCGGCGTGGCGATGCGGACGTTCAGCATGATGATTTCCCGCTCGAGCGGGAAATTCGCCATCGAATATGCGCGCGTGACCGGTTCGCGCACATCGGAGACGTAGTGCCACAGATTGTAGCGGTCCCAGTCCGGGCGGTACTGAGGCTCGATGTCGAAGTCCTTGAAGCTGAGTTTGTGCGGCGGGCACTCGATCTGGATGTAGCCTCCGGCGCGGAAGTCGAGCGTCTCGCCCTGCGGCAGCTCGAGCACCAGCTCCTTGATGAACGTCGCCACGCTCCGGTTCGAGCGGACCTTGCAGAGCCACTTGCGCACGCCGAAGACTTCGCGGGCCACCTCGACCTTCATCGGCTGCTTGACGGCGACCTGGCAGGCGAGGCGCGTGCCCTGGGCAGCCTCGCGCTTGGTCACCCGGGAGGCCTCGGTGGGCAGCAGCGAGCCGCCGCCCTCGAGGACCTTGACCTTGCACTGGGCGCAGGTGCCGCCGCCGCCGCAGGCCGAGGACACGAAGAGTCCCGCCTCGGCGAGTGCGCCCAGCAGCTTGCCGCCGACCGCGGCTTGTATCGTGCGCTGCTCGTTGACCAGGATGTCGACCGAGCCCTGCGCGACCAGCTTGCGCCGCGCGCCGAGGATAACGCCGACCAGCGCCAGCACGATGGCCGTGAACAGCACGACGCCGAGCGCGATCTCGATCATTTGCTGACCATCCGCGGCACGGGGCTCACAGCTGTATCCCGGCGAATGCCATGAAGACCAGCGAGATCAGGCCTGCGGCCATGAACGTGATGCCGAGCCCCTGCAGGCCGGCCGGAACGTCGCTGTATTTGAGCTTCTCGCGCACGCCCGCCAGCAGCACGATCGCGAGCGCCCAGCCGGCGCCGCTCGAGAAGCCGTAGACGATGCTCTCCGGGAATGTGTACGACCGCTCCACCATGAACAGCGTACCGCCCAGGATCGCGCAGTTGACGGTGATCAGCGGCAGGAAAATCCCGAGCGCGTTATAGAGCGCCGGGACGTAGCGATCCAGGAACATCTCCAGGATCTGCACGATTGCCGCCACCGTGCCGATGTAGGTGATCAGTCCGAGGAAGCTCAGGTCGACGTCGGGCAGCCCGGCCCACGACAGCGCCCCGGCCTTGAGCAGCCAGGTATAGATCAGGTTGTTCACCGGCACCGTGATCGTCTGCACGACCACGACCGCGATGCCGAGCCCGAACGAGGTGTCGACCTTTTTCGAGATCGCGAGGAAAGTGCACATGCCGAGGAAGAACGCGAGCGCGAGGTTCTCGACGAACAGCGCCTTCAGCGCGAGGTTGACGTAGTGCTGCATCACAGCGTCTCCGTCCGGTGCACGACCTGGATCTGGTAGTCAGGCGCCTCGATCTGGTCCTTCTTCCAGGAGCGCACCCCCCAGATGATCAGCGCCACCAGGAAGAAGGCGCTCGGCGCCAGCGGCAGCAGCGAGTTCGGCCGGTACCAGCCGCCTTCGGTTACCAGCGGCAGCACCGTGTATCCCCAGAGCGTTCCGAAGCCGAACAGCTCGCGGATCGTGGCGACGACGATCAGGATGATGCTGTAGCCGAGACCCTGTCCCAGCCCGTCCAGGAAGCTCGGCCAGACGGGATTCTTCATCGCGAACGCCTCGGCGCGCCCGAGCACGATGCAGTTCGTGATGATCAGTCCCACGAACACCGAGAGCTGCTTGCTGATCTCGGGGGCGAATGCGCGCAGCACCTGGTCCACCAGGATCACCAGCGACGCGATGATCGTCATCTGCACGATGATGCGGATATTGGTGGGGATGTGCTTCCTGATCGCGCTGATCGCCACGTTCGAGACGGTCACGACGAACAGCAGCGCAAACGACATCGTCACGGCCGGGGCGAGCTTCGAGGTGATCGCCAGCGCGGAGCAGATGCCCAGAATCTGCACGATGATCGGGTTGTTGACGATCAGGGGTTCGAACAGCGTCTTGCGGGATTCGCTCTTCATCGCGTTCAGCCTCCACCGCTGCGCAGGCGCGCGAGGTAAGGACCGAAGCCTTGCTCGCCCAGCCAGAACTTGATCATGTGGTCTACGCCGTCGCTGGTCAGCGTGGCGCCGGAAATCGCGTCGATGTGGTAGTCCGCCTGCTCCGGTCCCGGGCTGCCTTTCGAAACGCTCAGCAGAACGCTGCCGTCCTCGCCGAGTGTGCGCTTGCCCGGCCACTGGGCCTGCCAGCGCGGGTTCTCGATCTCGGCACCGAGCCCGGGCGTTTCACCGTGGGAATAGAAGGTGATTCCCTTGACCCGCTCGCCGCGGCCGTCGAGCGCGACGTAGCCGTACATCGTCGACCAGAGCCCGTAGCCGTGGATCGGCAGCACCACGGTCTCGATGCCCTCGTCGCCGCGGACCAGGAAGACGGGCATCGCATCGGGCCGCCGGTGAATCTTGGCCAGATCCTCGTCGGGATCGAGCGCGCGGCTCGTGCCCGGCTCGCGGCTGGCCCTGGCGATGTCGAACGCGACCGCGTCGCCCGAGTCCAGGTACTCGCCCGAGTCGAGCGCGACCAGGTGCGGCTCGACCTGCGCGAACGCCTGCTCGACCGTCCGGCCCGGCTGCAGGGGCAGCCCGGCGACCTCGAGGATGTAGCGTTGCCGCGCGAGCAGCGCGTTGCGTTCCTGGATGGGTCGCAGCAGCACGGCCGCGGACGACACGAGCACCGCGCATACGATGCAGACCAGCGTCGCCACGACCAGGATCTTGGCCGTGCTGTCGTTCGGCAGGTCGCGGAAGCGGATGCGCCCGCCGCGTGCTTCGCCAGTGGGCTCAGGCGAGTTCAATGCGTCGCCTCCGCCTGCGCACGTTGACTTTCGTGACGCAGTAGTCGATCACCGGCGCGGTGACGTTGCCGAGCAGGATCGCAAGCATCATGCCCTCCGGATAGGCAGGGTTCAGGACCCTGACTATCGCCACGGCGAGGCCGATCACGATGCCGTACACCCACTGGCCGCCGCGGGTCATGCTGGCGCTGATCGGGTCGGTCGCCATGAACACCAGCCCGAACGCGTAGCCCCCGATCACCGCGTGCCAGTACCACGGAACCGCCAGGTACGGGTGCCCGTCGCTGCCAAGCAAGTTAAAGACGACCACGGTCACGACCATCCCGATCAGCACCGAGAGCATGATCCGCCACGATGCGATACGGGTATAGACGAGGAATGCGGCGCCGATCAGGCAGGCGAGCGCCGAGGTCTCGCCGATCGAGCCCTGCAGGTTGCCGATGAACGCGTCGGTCCAGGTGAGGCCCGTCGAGGTGATGCCCGCGAGTCCGTCCTGGGCCGCGCGGGCCAGCGCGGTCGCGCCGGTGTAGCCGTCCACCGGGACCCACACGGCCTCGCCGGACTGGGAGCCGGGATAGGCGAAGTACAGGAAGGCTCGGCCGGTCAGCGCCGGATTCAGGAAGTTCTTGCCGGTGCCGCCGAACACCTCCTTGCCGATCACGACGCCGAAGCTTATGCCGAGCGCGACCTGCCACAGCGGCGTCGTGGCGGGCAGGATCAGCGCATACAGCATTGACGTGACGAGAAAGCCCTCGTTGATCTCGTGGTTGCGCACGCCGGCGAACAGCGCCTCCCAGAAGCCGCCCGCAGCCATCGTCACGATGTAGATCGGCAGGAAGTAGAGTGCGCCGTGCCACAGACAGGCCCAGATGCTCGACGGGTCGAAGCCGATGCCAAGCGAGACGAGCAGGTCGCCGCGCCAGCCCGAGGCCGCCTCGAGCCCCAGCTGGGCAAGTGCCAGGTTGGCCTGGTGCCCGACGTTGTACATGCCCATCACCGCGCACGGCAGTACCGCGAGCACGACCGTGGTCATGACCCGCTTGACGTCGATCGCGTCGCGGATGTGCGGCGAGCCGCGGGTCACGTCGCCCGGCCCGAACGCGAACGTATCGAGCGCCTCGTACAGCGCGGCGAAGCGTTCCAGGCGGCCGCCCTTGACGAACAGCGGCTGGATGTCGTCAAGGAACCTGCGCAGCGCCCGCATCAGCCCTCCTTCTCGATCCGCGTCAGCGCCTGCCGCAGCAGCGGGCCGTAGTCGTACTTGCTTGGACAGACGAACGAGCAGAGCGCGAGGTCCTCCTCGTCGAGCTCGAGGCAGCCGAGTTCCTGCGCCGCATCGGTGTCGCCGACCGCGATCGCCCTGAGCAATTGCGTCGGCAGGATGTCGAGCGGCATCACGCGCTCGAACGAGCCGATCGGCACCATGGCCCGGGGACTGCCCCGCTGGTTCGTGTCCAGCGGGAACAGCCGGTCGGGCAGGAAACCCGACAGGAAGGTCCGCGTCAGCGAGAACTTGTCGCGACCCGGCAGCGTCCAGACCAGGAATTCCCGCTCGCGGCCCTCGGCCAGCACCGTCACCTGGTTGTGATAGCGGCCGAGGAAGTCGGACCAGGCGTGCGCCTCCCTGCCAGAGAGCGCGGACCCGGAAATCACCCGGCACTCACCGCCGCCGAGCTGTCCCTCCACCAGGTCCTCGGTACTGGCGCCGAGTCTAGTGCGGAGCAGGCGCGGCTCGAGCACCGCCGGTCCGGCCAGCGAAATGACGCGCTCGGTGGAGATGCGTCCCGTCGTGAACAGCCGACCGATCGCAATCACGTCCTGGTATCCGACATACCAGGCTGAGCGCCTGGCGGAGACCGGGGCGATAAAATGTATGTGCGTGCCGGGCAGGCCCGCGGGATGGGGCCCCGAGAACTCCGCGACCTGGATTCTCGGATCGTCGGGCAGCTTCAGCTCGGGACCCGGGCCGCAGCAGACGAACACGTCCGCCGACGCGAGCCGCGCCAGCACCGTAACTCCGTCGGCGAAATCGCGGCTGTACTCGCCGATCATGATCCGCGGGTCCGGGGCCAGCGGCTCGGTGTCCATCGCAGTGACGAACAGCGCATGGGGTCTGGTGTCCGGCAGCGCGATGCGGCCGTAAGGGCGCGCGCGGATCGCCGTCCACAACCCGCTCTCCAGCAGGCGCTCGCGGACGGCCTCGGGCGACAGGTCCGTGAGCTTCGCGGCCGGCAACGGCTCGAAGCTGATCTGCTCGTCGCCTTCGAGCTGCACGACGACCGAACGAAGCGCGCGCTTGGCCCCACGGTGAATCGTCTTCACCACCCCGGCGCCCGGCGAGACGAGCCGCAGCCTCGGGTCGGCGCGATCCAGCATCAACGGCTCGCCAAGCTTGACGCGGCTGCCTTCCTCGACTTGCAGCACCGGCTTGATCGACGGGTAGTCGCCCGGGAGCAGCGCAACGCTCTGCACCGGCGGTGCGGCATGGATCTCGGGTCGCGGCGGGCCGGCGAGCGGGATGTCGAGTCCGCGGTGAAGATGGAATCGCAGCTTGGGCACGTTCAGTCGCGTCGGCTCGAAATTGTCCGGGGCCCAGACTATCCACAGGTCGCAGCGCGCGCAACGATCGCAAATCGCTGCGGAAAACACCTATGGTCTATTTCGGCCGGCATCGCTCGAAATGGCCGCCTCCACTTCACCGATCAAATGGTGGGATCACGATGGGCACCGGTGCCACTGGGTCTTCAATCCTCGCCACGCCGCTCGAGGCCAGCCGATGGCCGGCGCGGCTCGACGTGCTGCAGAGCGCGACCGGGCTGCTGCTGGGCCTGTTCATGTGGGTGCACATGTTCTTCGTCTCGTCGATCCTGCTCGGCAAGGATGCGATGTGGACGGTTGCGAGGTTCTTCGAGGGCTACCACGTCTTCGGGCGTGCCATGCCGTGGCTCGTGTCGCTGCTGGTCGCGACGGTTTTCGCGCTGTTCATCGGCCACGCGATGCTGGCGCTGCGCAAGTTTCCCGCCAACTACCGCCAGTACCGGAGCCTGCGGGAGCAGGTGCGCGGACTGCATCACGCGGACACGACGCTCTGGTACTGGCAGGTCGTGACCGGTTTCGCACTGTTCTTCATGGCCTCGGTGCACCTGTACACCATGCTGACGCGGCCCGAGCGCATCGGCCCGTACATGTCCGCGGATCGCGTCTGGAGCGACCTGATGTGGCCGCTGTACCTGCTGATGCTGTTCGCGGTCGAGATCCACGGCGGGGTCGGACTGTATCGCGTCGCGCTCAAGTGGGGCTGGTTCGAAGCTGGCGACCCGGCGGCGACACGTCGGCGCCTCAGCATCTTCAAGTGGGCGCTGACGGCTTTCTTCCTGCTGCTCGGGCTCGCGACGCTGGCCGCGTACATGAAGATCGGCATCGAGCACGCGCCGCACTACGGACAGCCCTACCTGCCGGCCGGCGTCACCGGGGTGCACTGATGAAAGTCGTATATACGGACGTGCTGGTGATCGGTGGCGGGCTCGCCGGACTGCGCGTCGCGATCGGCGCGCAGCGCCGAGGTCACGATGCAATCGTGCTGTCGCTGGTCCCGGCCAAGCGCTCGCACTCGGCGGCAGCCCAGGGTGGCATGCAGGCCAGCCTCGGCAACGTGATCAAGGGGCAGGGCGACAACGAGGACGTGCACTTCGAGGACACGGTCAAGGGGAGCGACTGGGGCGCCGACCAGCAGGTCGTGCGGATGTTCGTGAACACCGCTCCGAAGGCCGTGCGGGAGCTCGCAGCCTGGGGCGTACCCTGGAGCAGGGTCCGCCAGGGCGACCGCGAGGTGATCATCAACGGCCAGAAAGTCACGATCACAGAGCGCGGCGAGGCGCACGGACTCGTCGCGCAGCGCGACTTCGGCGGGACCAAGAAGTGGCGCACCTGCTACGTCTCCGACGGCACCGGCCACGCGATGCTGTTCGCGGTCGGCGACCAGGCGATCGCGCAGGGCGTGCCGGTACACGAGCGCAAAGAGGCGATCGCGCTGATACATGACGGCTCGCGCTGCTACGGGGCCGTGGTGCGGGACCTGATGACCGGCGAGCTGATCGCCTATGTCGCGAAGGCTACGACCATCGCGACCGGCGGGGCTGGTCGGGTGTACCGCGTCACGACGAACGCCGTCATCTGCGAGGGCATCGGCGCGGCGCTGGCGCTCGAGACCGGCGTGGCCACGCTCGGCAACATGGAGGCCGTGCAGTTCCACCCCACCGGCATCTTCCCGGCCGGCATCCTGGTGACCGAAGGCTGCCGCGGCGATGGCGGCCTGCTCAAGGACGCGAACGGACACCGGTTCATGCCCGATTACGAGCCCGAGAAGAAGGAGCTCGCTTCGCGCGACGTCGTCTCGCGGAGAATGGAGGAACACATCCGCAAGGGGCTCGGTGCGAAGTCGCGTTTCGGCGAGCACCTTTGGCTCGACATCACGCTGCTCGGGCGCGCGCACATCGAGCACAACCTGCGCGAGGTCAAGGAGATCTGCCAGTATTTCCTCGGCGTCGATCCGGCCGTGGACCTGGTGCCGGTGCGGCCCGCTCAGCACTACACGATGGGCGGCATCCGTACCCGTCATACCGGCGAGAGCCCCACGCTGCGGGGACTGTTCGCGGCGGGGGAGGCCGCCTGCTGGGACATGCACGGCTTCAACCGGCTCGGCGGCAACTCGGTCGCCGAGACAGTCGTCGCCGGCATGATCGTCGGCGAGTTCGTCTCGGACTTCTGCGAGAGTCCGGATGGCGAGCTGAGCGTGCCGACAGCGCTGTTGCGCGAGAGCCTCGAGGCCGAGCGGGCGAGGCTCGACGCGCTACTCGGCTCGAGCGGCGCCGAGCGCGCCGACGCGCTGAAGGCCGAGATGCAGCAGGTCATGACCGACAAGGTCGGCATCTTCCGCCGCGGCGAGGATCTCGAGGAGGCGGTGCACCGGCTGCAGGATCTGCTGCGTCGCAGCCGCGACATCGGCCTGCGCCAGCACGCGGACGGCCCGAACCCCGAGCTGGTGACCGCCTATCGCACGCAGAAGATGCTGAAGGTCGCGCTCTGCATCGCCACCGGGGCGCTGGCGCGCACCGAGAGCCGCGGCGCGCATTTCCGCGAGGACTTCCCCGCGCGGGACGACAGTGCGTGGCTCAAGCGTACGCTCGCGACCTGGCGCGATCCGGCGGACACGCTGCCCTGCCTGGCGTACGAGCCGCTCGACGTCATGTCGATGGAACTGCCTCCCGGCTGGCGCGGCTACGGCGCGAAGAACTACGTGGACCATCCCGACACGCCCCGGCGCGCCGAGGAGATCGCCCGGATACGTGAACGCATGCAGGGACAGGACCGCTTCGCGCAGCAGTCGGAGCTGATGCCGTATCAGCACCTGTTGCCCGAGTGTTTCCGTGGCCGCAACGAACGTATCGACGAGAGCCTGTCATGACCGACCTGGCCCAGACCACCACCCCCGTGCAGACCGCGACGTCCCCCCGCCAGCTGCGCTTCCACGTGCTGCGCCACGATCCGCGCGACCCGGCCAGCGTGCCCCGCGTCCAGACCTTCGAGCTGGAGGAGGCCGCGGGCATGACGCTGTTCATCGCGCTGAACGAGATCAGGGAGACGCTGGAGCCTTCGCTCGCGTTCGATTTCGTCTGCCGTGCGGGCATCTGTGGCAGCTGTGGGATGCTGGTCAACGGGCGTCCCGGGCTCGCCTGCCGCACGCTGACCAAGGATCTCCCGGCTGACATCAGCCTTGCGCCACTGCCGGTGTTCGAGCTGATCGCCGATCTCTCGGTGAACACCGGCAAGTGGATGCGGGAGATGAGCGAGCGGCTCGAGACCTGGGTGCACGCGAAGCAGCAGGAGGTCGACCTCCGCCGCATCGAGGAGCAGATGGACCCGGATCTGGCCGACCAGATCTACGAACTCGACCGCTGCATCGAATGCGGCTGCTGCGTGGCGGCCTGCGGCACGGCACGGATGCGCAAGGATTTCGTCGGCGCGGTCGGCATCAACAAGGTCGCACGCTTCCGCCTCGACCCCCGTGACGCGCGCGGCGACGACGATTATTACGAGCTGATCGGCACCGACGAGGGCGTGTTCGGCTGCATGACGCTGCTCGGCTGCCACGACGTCTGCCCCAAGAACCTGCCGCTGCAGACGCAGATTGCGTTCGTGCGCCGCAAGATGGCGCGCACGGGCTGGAGCTGATTCGCGCAGAATTCCCCATGCCCGCCCGAATCCGGTAGATTGGTCGCCGGGGACGCCGGCCCGGCCGACTGGCTGCGGCGGGCGTTGGTCGAACTCGAGGCGGGAGGGAATCCCTGTGTCAGAGGCTGTTGCGCGCCCGGACGGGCTGCTGGTGGACTGGAAGGCTGTGCTGTGGGCCGGCCTGGCCGCCGGAACGGTTTTCCTGCTGCTCAACCTGTTCGTCGTGCCGTCGCTGATGGGCGGCAAGCTCTGGATCAGCGTTCGGCTGGTGGCCTCGATATTCATGGGCCAGGACATCCTGGCGCCACCGGCCACGTTCCACGGTGGCGCGCTGCTCGCCTGCATCGCGACGCATTACCTGCTCGCGCTGGCGATGACGGCCGTGATCGCGCTGGTCGTGCACCTCGGGGGGCTCGCGACCGGCATCCTGGGCGGGGCGATACTCGGCTTCGCCTTCTATTTCATCGACTACTACAGCTTCACCTACTTCTTTCCGCAGTTCTTCGCCATCAAGCACTGGTCCGTGATCGCCTCGCACGTCGTCTTCGGCGCGGTGGCGGGTGGGCTCTACGAGTGGCTCGAGAGTGATGCTTACGAGCTCGCCCAGGGCGAGCTCGGGGGGGGATGAAGATGCCGGTGCTCAGGCGACGAGGGCCGATGCCCTATGGATACCGCGGCGGCGGGATGCGCAGGCGCGCGCCGCGGCAGAAGCGCAGCCTGTTCGGGCCGCGGCTCTGGATCGGTCTCGGGCTGGTCGCGTTCGCATTCCTCTCGTACCAGTGCTCGACCGAGTACAACCCGGTCACCGGCGAGGAGCAGCACATCGCGATGGCGCCGCAGCAGGAGATCGCGCTCGGGCTCAAGGCCGCGCCGCAGATGATCGAGCAGTACGGCGGCCTGCACCCGGATCGCGAGGCGCAGGCCCTGGTGGACCAGGTCGGCAACCGCGTCGTGCAGCAGAGTGATGCCGCCCAGACGGGCTGGCAGTTCGACTTCCACCTGCTCGCGGATCCGCGCACCGTGAACGCGTTCGCGTTGCCCGGCGGGCAGATCTTCATCACCGCGGCGCTGCTGTCGAGGCTCGAGACCGAGGGGCAGCTCGCCGGTGTGCTCGGGCACGAGGCCGGCCACGTCGTAGCGCGTCATTCCGCACAGCGCATGGCGAAGCAGCAACTCACCCAGGGCATCACCGGCGCGGTGCTGGTGGCGGCCGGCGGCGGAGGCGGCGAGGCGCAGCTCGCGCAGATGATCGGTCAGATGGTCAACATGAGCTACGGCCGCGAGGACGAGCTACAGTCCGACCGCCTCGGCGTGCGCTTCATGTCGCAGGCAGGCTATGACCCGCGTGCGCTGATCGGGGTGATGCGCATCCTGGACGAGGCCGCGGGCGGGCAGTCGCCGCCGGAGTTCCTCAGTACGCATCCGAGCGCCCCGAACCGTGTGGCCACGATCGAGGCCGCGATCGCCGAGGTCTATCCGGGCGGCGTGCCGGCCGGCCTGGAGCCCTGACCCGCTGCGCGGACCGGCCTGAACGGTGGGCACTCCCTCCCGCCACGGCCGATGCGTGGTGCCGGCGATGATGGACCGGCACCGACTTTGGATTCAGGATGCCGGCTCGTGCGGCGCCGGGGGATCGCCATGACCGTGCAACCCAGACAGATTCTCGCGTATTGCCTTTGCCTGTACGTCCTCGTCGCGGGATCGCCGTCGCCCGCAAGGGCCGGCGAGCCAGAGGATTCCGTCTCCGCGCTGGTCCGCGACCTTGGGCTGCAGGAGTCCGCACAGCCCGTGTCCGCCCGGTCGGGTTGGGCGCGTCCGCAACGGGTGCTGGTGTGGAACCTGCAGCCGGAGCTGCTCGGGTCGCTGCGCGCGGCGGCGCCGGGCGTCGAGATCGTCCCGGTGGCCTCGGCCGAGCAGGCGCTCGGCGAGGTAGCGACTGCGGACGCGATCCTCGGGCTGTGCTCGGAGCAATTGCTCGAGGCCGGCCCCCGTGTCCGCTGGATACAGACCTACAGCGCCGGCGTCGAGCGCTGCGTCTCGATCCCTGCCGTGCGCGAGCGCGACCTGCTGGTCACGAACATGCAGCGCGTCGCCGGCCCGGTGATGGCCGAGCACGTGATGGCGATGATGCTGGCGCTCGCACGGGGACTGAACTTCTACATTCCCGAGCGCGCCGCGGCGCGCTGGACGCGGCAGCTTCCCGAGCCGGCGCAGATGCTGACGCTGTCCGGCAAGACGCTGCTGGTCGTCGGGCTCGGCGGCATCGGCGTCGAGGTGGCACGACGGGCGCACGCCTTCGGCATGAAGGTCGTCGCGACGCGGGCGAGCAGCCACGAGGGGCCGGACTTCGTCAGCTACGTCGGTTTGCCGGGCGAACTCGGCCGGCTTGCGGCCGAAGCGGACTTCATCGTCAATACGACGCCGCTGACGCCGCAGACCCTGGGGATGTTCGACGCGCGGTTCTTCGCCGCCGTGAAGCCCGGCGCATTCTTCTTCAACGTCGGCCGGGGCGGCAGCGTCGTGCAGCAGGACCTGGTCGCCGCACTCGAAAGCGGACGGCTGGCCGGTGCCGGGCTGGACGTGACCGATCCCGAGCCGCTGCCCGCCGACAGCCCGCTGTGGAAGATGAGCAACGTGATCATCACCCCGCACGTCTCGGCCGCCTCGGACCTCGGCAACGCGGCGCGCCTCGCGGTAGCCACGGAGAACCTGCGCCGCTACGTGGCCGGCGAGCGCATGCTCTCGGTCGTGGACCTGGAGCGAGGCTACTAGGACCTGGACTTCAGCGACCCGAGCTCGGCCTCGAGCAAGGCGAGCCGAGCCTCCAGCCGTGCCACCCGTTCGGCCAGGTCGTCCTCCGAGCGAGCCTCGTTCAGCTGGGCCTCATCCACCTCCGCCGGTGCCGGGCCGGTGAACAGCTGCGCAAAACGCGATTCACGTTTGCCCGGCTCGCGCGGCAGCCGCGCCGCATAGGGACCCTCGGGTCGCGTCATCAGGTCCTCGAGCGCGGTCTCGACCTCCCGGACATCGGCGATCGGCGTCAGGCGCGAGGCGTGCGAGCGCAGCTCGCCCGGCGTCTGCGGGCCACGCAGCAGCAGTTCGCAGACGAC
>DATIRA010000198.1:0-6064 GCA_035470225.1 Steroidobacteraceae bacterium
CGCTTGAGCCGGCGCGGTCGGCGCTATCACGATTGCGAGCCAAAGCGCAGCGAGCAGCTTCTTCATGACGTGCCTCAGAACTTGTGGGCGCCGTGCGCGCCGAGCGAATAGATGTACTGCAGGAAGAACTGCTCGTCCGTCGCGGCGTCGCGCGCGTCGTCCCAGGCGTACTGGGCTCGCAGTCTCGAGAACTCGCTGGGGCTCCAGTCGAGCATCAGGGTCGTGCGGCTCGGATCGGCGGAGGCCAGCGCGGGAAAGTCCGCCGCCGTCAGCGCCCCGGAACGGACCAGACCTATGCGCGGCGAACCGGAGTCCAGCGAGTCGTATCGGGCACCGACCCGCCAGCGCGGCAGGAACTGGTACACGCCCTGCAGGTACCACCCCGACTGGGCGCTGTCGAAGCTGCCGGCAAGGTCCGTCGTGGCGAGGTCGTAGGCCAGCTGCCCGTCTTCGCTTCGGTGCATGTACTCGCCCTGCAGCTTGAGCGAACGACGCTTGGGATCGCCCGGCCGGGTCCATTTCAGCGTGGCGTCCACGATCCAGGTTCTCGACTTGCCGGTGAAGGCGTTGATGACGTCCTGATCGAGCGCGTTCACGTCCTCGTATTCCCGTTCGACCGCACGCAGCTCCATCCACGATACGCCGCCGCGCCAGGCCCAGTCATCGGCGAAATCACCACCCAGGTGTGCGAACAGCGTTACTCCGTTCGCGCCGTTCACGCCGCGCCGGGTGCCTGGGAAGCTCTCGCCGTTGCCGGTCTCGGCACCGAACTCGACAAAGAGGTCGGTGGGCGCCAGCCACTTCAGTTGCAGGCCGTCCTGCGCGAACTGTCCGCCGTAGAAAGCCTGGTACACGAGCGGCTGGTCGATGAAGTCCCAGGCATGGGCATGGATCTCGTTGAGGTAGCCGAGCCCGGAGAAGAAGCGACCGCCCTTGAGCATGAGTCCGGCCGGGAGCGCTAGCGTGCGGAAATATGCCTCCTCGACCGCGATCTCGTTCTCGGGTGACAGCGCGGCCGTGATGCTGCCCATGAAGTAGGGGTCGATGCTGCCGGAGAGCGTCAGTTCCGACTCGCCGAGGTTGAAGCTTCGCTCGCCCGGCCCGATCTCCTCACCGGCCGGGATGAAGCCGGCGATCGCCCAGGTCCCGGGGTCCTGGGAGAGGTTGGCGTAGTTGCCCGCCAGTATCACGGAGATGGCCGGATTGAACGCCTTCATGTCCGTGCCTGCGGAAGGCAGTGGAGCGGCCTCGGTCGCCGGGGCGACGGTCGCCGCCGCTGCCTGTGCGGATTCGAGTTCGACGATGCGGGCCTCCAGGCTCGCAATCTGGGCGGCGTGCTGGGCTTTCAGCGATTCAAGCTCCGCACGAAGATCGGTGATGTCGTCCGCCGCCACAGGCAGGGACGCGAGTGCGCCGCCGGCCAGGACGGCCAGCAGACAGTTGGAAACGAACCGGGACATGGGATCCTCCGCATAAGTCCGAAAAGGGATAGCCGGACGTCCTGGACGGCCAGCTCAAGCTTCGGTTCAGCAGGAGTTCGGAGGTCCCCGCGACCAGAACCCGTGGACCGGGTTGGACCAAGGAAAGGACACCACGACGGCGGTCGGAGCCTCGAGACGGGGCGCCTGGACCAGCAGGAAAGCCGCGCTGCTGCCGCCAACCGCCGCAAGCACCGTCGAGAACGAGAGGCAGTGCCCGCAGAGTTGCGCGTGCTGCGCGGTCCCGGGGCGGGGCGACTCATCATGGCCGAGCGCGTGGAGCAGCGCACCCGCCTGCGCCAGCAGCAGGGCCAGAGCCAGCGCTAGGTTGACGAGAATCCTGGGCCTGTTTCCAATCAAGGGCGTGACTGAGCCGGTGCGCGTTGCAGTGGACCGCGATTTTTCGCCGCTTTGCCGGGTCGCGCAAGAGCGCTCCCCCGGAACGGGCTCAGGTCGTGGGCTCGAGGTCCAGTCGCAGAGTCTCCATTCGACTGCGGTAGTCATCCGGCAGTCGCATCGGCCCGCCGGTCCCGGCGACCACGAGCACGGCATCCGATACGCTGACGCAGTTGCCGTCCTGGAACATCCCCATGCCCAGCGTGTATGAGGAATTTCCGATGCGCAGCACACCCACGCCCACGGTCAGCTTGCCCGGATAGCTCGCTTCCCGGAGGTAGTCGATGCTCTGGCGGGCCAGCAGCGGCCGCAGTTCCGGGCCGGTCGGGATGCGCCCGCCGCCCATGATCCGGCGCGTGGTCGAGACGCGCGCCTCCTCATAGTACTGCGCGATCGCGACGTTGTTGATGTGCCACAGCGGATCGACGTCGGCATAGCGGGCCAGGATCTCGACCTTGAACGGATACAGGTCGAGCGCCTGGCGTTGCAGCGAGGGCCGCGCGATTGCGGCTGTTCGCTCAGGCCGGTCGTTCGGCGCAGCCATGGCTATGCGGCGCCGCGCACGGGTTCCGTCCCTGCGATCGGCAGGGTCGACTGCCCTCGTTCGAGGTCGAGCAGCAGCTGCTTGCGCCACACGCCGCCTCCGTAGCCGCCCAGCCGGCCGTCGGCGTTCACGACGCGATGGCAGGGAATCACGATCGCGATCCGGTTCATGCCGTTGGCCGTGCCGACGGCCCGGGTCGCGGCGGGCTGACCGACCCGCTCGGCGAGTTGCCGATACGACCAGGTCTGCCCGTACGGAATCGTCAACAGGGCCCTCCAGACCTTCTGCTGGAAATCGGTGCCGCGGATCACCAGCGGCAGGTCGAAATCCTGCCGGCGACGGTCGAAATACTCATCGAGCTGGGCCCTCAGCATCTCGAGCCAGTGGTTGCGACCCGGCACCAGGATCCGGCCCACCCGCCGGCGGAGCGTCTCGAGCTGTGCCTCGAGCATGCGACGATCGCTGAACTCGAGCAGGCACAGCCCCTCGGAGTTGGCGCCTGCGACCAGCGGACCCACTGGCGACGGAATCCAGTCGAGCGCGATCGCATCGTCCGATGCGGCCTCGCCGGGCGTGGTGCCGAAGGCCCGCGCGAATGCGGCCCGGAAGCCACTCTCCGACTCGAATCCCGACTCGCTCGCAACCTCGCTCACAGTGGCACCCTCCTTGATCAGTCGAAACGCGTCGCCCAGCCGACGGGCACGGCAATAGGCCTGGAACGTCATGCCGTAGTGCTTTACGAAATAGCGCCGCGCGCGCGCCGGGTCGATACCGGCCGAGCGCAGGTCCGCCGCCCGGATCCGCGCGGCCGGGGAGGCGTCGATCCTCTCAAGCAGGCGCCGGACCCATGCGGGGGGCTGTCCGTCGGCATCAAGCGGTCGGCAGCGCTTGCAGGGACGGTAGCCCGAGAAGCTCGCCTCGCGCGGCGTCGCGAAGAACTCCACGTTCTCGGGCCGCGGCTTGCGCGCAGTGCAGGACGGCCTGCAGAAGATGCCGGTCGTGCGGACGCCGGTGTAGAACACGCCGTCGTAGCTCGCGTCGCCGCGCAGGAACGCGCGGCGCATTTCCGGGACGGGCGGCAGGGCTTTCATGGCATCAAACTTAGCATTGCGACCGGACTCGTTCACGCCGAAAAAACGACGACTAATCCCGGCCGCGGGAGCCGGCGGCCGTAAGCGAAGAAAAGGCAAATTGTGGATTCCGTCGCGGTCAGCACGGTCCTTCCGGCGTTAGCTTCGCACCGAAAGACACTCAATTGCCGGAAATTCGCATGATCGAAATGGCAGACGCTGCGACGGAGATGAAATCCCTCGCGATCCGGGCGAGCATCGAGGAAGCCAGGCGGCAGGCTGCCGCCAGTCGCGGGGACCGGCAGGCGGCCCAGGAACACGAGACCGAGCTTTCGAGGATCTGGTCGCGCTACTGCGACCTGGAGCGTCGGGACGACTGACGCCCGCGCGGTCGTGCCGCGGCTGCTTCGATCCGTCCCTGCAGGACGCCGATCGCGTTACCGAACATCCGGGAGAGGCGTGTGCGGTCCCGGATCATCGGTATGCGAGGCCAGGTCGCGACCTCGCCCATCCGCGTGTACTCCTGGAATTCCTCGAGCGTCGGGTTGCTCAGCATCTTCGCGTAGAGGCGCGGCCGCACCGGCAGCTGGATGTGCATGTCCGTGCCGGCATACGTCTGGTTGTAGATCGCGTGCGCCTTGTCCAGCTGCCGGCGCAGGCCGTCGCCCGGTGCATGCCTGCGCAGCAGGTCCAACAGCTGCACCGAGCCGTGCCGGAAGGTGCTGCTGCCCGCACGCACCAGCGCCGCAGCCAGCCCGGAGCGCGAGCTCGACAGACTCAGCAGAGGAAGCACGTGGGGGTTCGTCTGCGAAGTGATGAAGTGGTTGATGTTGAGCATCTGCCGCAGCGCGTCGAACGGCAGGTCGGTGTGAACCGAGCCGTCGATCCACCGCTCGTTCTTCATCCAGGGCCCGACCTTGCCGCGTCGCCTGGCCATCAGCTGAACCGGCTTGAACGCCACCGGTATCGCGCAGGAAGCGAGCACTGCGCTGTTGACGAGCGCCTCCGGCGCGGACAGGTAGTTGAGCAGCCGGGGAATCTGCTGCTTGCGCAGCGGCGAGACCGTGATGTTCAGGATCCGCCTCGAGTGGCGCATCGCGCCGGAGAAGGTCCGGTCGCCGAGCACCTTGGGCAGAAACCGGCGCAGCTTGCCCTGGTCCATCAGCGCCGACTGGTCCCGCATCCGGCCGACCGACAGTGGGGCGAGCGCATCGCGGTTGATCCGTGACGGGTCGGCGAACAGTTCCCGGAGCTCGTCATCTGTGTGCACGCAGGCCCAGGCCGCGATGATCGATCCCATGCTCGATCCGGATACTGTTCTCGGCAGCAGGTCCTGCTCGAACAGCGCCTTGACGACTCCGAAGTGGAACAGTCCGAGCAGCGCGCCGCCGGAGAGCATCAGCGCGGGACGGCCGTAAACACGGCCGACGCGCTTGACCTGGGACAAGCGGTACGAATTGTCGACGCCCGGCTCGTCGAGGTCGAGCAGATAGGCGAAGCAGCGCTCGAGCTCGTCGAGGTATTCGCCGATCACCCGCTTCGTTCCCGCCCGGGCGACCTGGTAGAGCTCGGGTTGCGCGCATTCACCCTGGTGACGGAAAAGCGCGTCCTGGAAAGCGTTCAGAAGCGTCCAGGTCTCGCCGCGGCTGCGCATCCTGCGCAGTCGCGCGATGCTCGAGCGCAGCTCACTCGCGTGAATCCACTCGCAGCGGTCGTCGTTGCGCCAGTCGTCGGCGCCCGAGATTCGATCGTGCTCGACCGCGGCGTCGTGCCACTCCGCGTAGCTCGCGGCATTGCGCATCGCACGGTCGAGCGAGGTGAGTCGAGTGCTTCCCGGCAAGCGGTTCTCCCGGTCCGGCTCAGAGTCCGAACGTGAAGCGTACTCCATACGTGCGTGGCGGCTCGATGAAGGCGTCGCCGTAGGGACCGTACTGGCCGGTAGTCGTGGCCGCGAGCACGGCCTCGTTCTCGATGTTCCGGATCCACACGCCCAGGCTCCAGTCCGCGTCGTCCGAGTACCAGGTCAGCGAGGCGTCGCTCTTCGTGTATCCGTCCTGCTCCGTGCCGCGGCTGTGCGTGAAGGTGCCCCAGAAGGAACTCTCGTAGCGCGTCTCGGCGCGCGCCCGAAGGTAGCCCCGCGCGAACTCGAAGTCGTGCTGGTAGCCGGCCGACACGGTCCATTCCGGCGCGTATTGCAGCGTGTAGCCGCCGAAGTCACGATTGTCCATGCCGATGTTGACGTCCGGCGGCACGACGAAGTCCTCGTACTCCGCGTGCAGCCAGCCCACCGACAGGTTGAGGAGATCCTGGCCGGTCGCCTGGAACAGCACGTCCAGCTGGTTGCCGTAGATTCTGACCTTCTGCGCGTTGAACGTGGTCAGCAGCCCCGTGTTCAGGTTGAAGGACTGCACCAGCAGGTCCCGGTAGTCGTAGTAGAAGAACTCGTCGTTGATCTGCAGGCGGTCGTCGAGGAAACGGCTCTTGATGCCGGCCGTGTAGGCCGTCAGGTCCGCGGGGTCCACCAGGTTGTCCTGCTCCGGCGTGCTCGGGAACAGGTTGTAGGTGCCCGGCTGGTA
>DATIRA010000199.1:0-13113 GCA_035470225.1 Steroidobacteraceae bacterium
ATGATCGCCCCGACCGTATAGGCAACGCCTCCGAGCACGATCAGCCAGATCTCGGCCGGCCGCAGCGAGCGCCCGATGCTGTCCAGGTAGGGCACGATGGTCCACCCGACCGCAACCGCCACCGCGGCCGACACGAACTTCGGCGCGCCGGGCCAGAACATCGACACGGCCACGCCGATCGCGACCCCCGTCCAGATCGCGATCAGCAGGTGCGTGCCCGTCTCGGCGTCCAGCGCGAGCATCGCGATCGGGGTATAGGTACCGCCGATCAGAAGGAAGATCGAAGCGTGGTCAGCCCGCCGCAGCCACTTGCGCACCGTCGGCGTCCAGTGGACCCGGTGATAGACCGCGCTGACCGCAAGCAGCAGCGACAGGCTGGCCGCGTAAATCGCCGCCGCGAGCCGGGCGTGGGCGGTGGGCGCGAGCGCGACCAGGGCCGTGCCGGCGCCGAGCGTGAACACGGCGGCCCACTGGTGCTGGACTCCGCGCCACCTCGGTTTCTGTCCGCCCGCATTGAGTTCGCTCATTGGACTGCTGCGTCTCCGCGCAGGACCCGGCCGCGATCACCGCTGCATGACGGCCCGCGGCGGGCCGACCTGAACGCGCCCGCTGCAGGCTGAGTGACTATAAATCCAATCTTAACTGAATCCGAGGGAAGCGCCATCCACCGGATAATTATCAATTAAAATTAAATATCTAGATACGATACCGACAGCGCATTCCGCTCGATGAACTCCCGCCTCGGCTCGACCTGGTCACCCATCAGCGTGGAGAAGATCTCATCTGCCCCGAGCGCATCCTCGATCCTCACCTGCACCAGCCGGCGTGTCTCGGGATTGATCGTCGTGTCCCACAGCTGGTCCGGGTTCATTTCGCCGAGGCCCTTGTAGCGCTGGATTGTCTGTCCCTTGCGGGCTTGCTCCAGCAGCCAGTCGAGCGCCTCGCGAAAGCTCCGGATCTCCTGCCGGGCCTCGCCCTTCTTCACGTAGGCCCCGCTGCCGATCAGGCCTATCAGTGTCCGCGACAGTTCCGAGATCCGGCGGTACTCGACCGAACTGAAGAACTCCTTGTGAAGGCTCTTCTCGGTAACGCTGCCGTGCTCCGTCCGGGCCACGACCAGCTGCGGCGACGTGCTGCCCCTGACGCTGAGTCGGTACTCGCGCCCTGCCGCCTGGTCTGCATTGAGGCGCTGCTCGAGGGCCTGTGCCCACGCAGCCAGCTTGGCGGGGTCGTCGCGGTCCTCCGGCGCAAGTTCCGGCATGTGTAGCATCTGCTCGAGCACGTGTTCGTCGTAACGCCTCGCAGAACGGCGCGCCACCGCCTGGAACTCCATGTACCGTCGAGCAAGTCCCTCGAGAGCGCTGGCCGGCATCGCCTCCGCGCCCTCCGTCACGTGCAGCTCTGCTCCCTCGAGCGCCGCTTTCAGCAGCATCTCGTTCAGCTCGGCATCGTCCTTCACATAAACCTCGGCCTTACCCTTCTTGACCTTATAGAGCGGTGGCTGGGCTATGTAGACGTGGCCCCGCTCGATCAGCTCGGGGATCTGCCGGTAGAAGAACGTCAGCAGCAGCGTCCGGATGTGGGAGCCGTCCACATCCGCATCCGTCATGATGATGATCCGGTGATAACGCAGCTTCGAGATGTCGAAGTCGTCCTTGCCGATTCCACAGCCGAGCGCCGTAATCAGCGTGCCGACCTCGGCAGAGGACAGCATCTTGTCGAACCGCGCACGCTCGACGTTCAGGATCTTGCCTTTCAACGGCAGGATGGCCTGCGTGCGGCGATCGCGGCCCTGTTTTGCCGACCCACCTGCCGAGTCGCCCTCGACGATGAACAGCTCCGACAGTGCCGGATCCTTCTCCTGGCAATCAGCGAGCTTGCCCGGGAGGCCGGCGACATCGAGCGCACCTTTCCTGCGCGTCAGCTCCCTCGCCTTGCGTGCCGCCTCGCGCGCCCGGGCCGCGTCCATCATCTTCGCCACGACAGCCTTTGCCTGCGGCGGATTCTCCAGCAGGAATTCCGAAAGCTTTTCGGCGACCACCGACTCGACGACCGCCTTGACCTCGGAAGAAACCAGCTTGTCCTTGGTCTGTGAAGAAAACTTCGGATCCGCCAGCTTTACCGAAAGCACCGCCGTCAGGCCTTCCCGGGCATCGTCGCCGGTGGTGGGCACGCGGTCCTTGCGGCTGGCGAACTCTCGCTCGATGTAGTCGTTCAGCGTGCGCGTCAGCGCGCCTCGGAAGCCCGCCAGGTGCGTCCCGCCATCCTTCTGCGGGATGTTGTTCGTATAGCAGTACATCGTCTCCTGGTAGGAGTCATTCCACTGCAGCGCAAGCTCGACACCAATCCCATCGCGGTCGCCGCGAAACCAGACGATGGCATCGTGGACCGGGGTCTTGCTGCGATTGAGATAGCGGACGAATTCCTTGATCCCGCCTTCGTAGTGGAACACTTCGCTACGGTCATCGCGCTCGTCGTTGAGCTCGATGCGGACCCCGGAATTCAGGAACGACAGTTCGCGAAGACGTTTCTGCAGCAATTCGTAGTCGAACTCGATGTTGCTGAAGATCTCGTCACTTGGCGTAAAGCGGATGACGGTTCCCCGCCGGTCGCTCGTGCCGACCACCGTCAGCGGCGCGACTGGCGTGCCGAGGTGGAATTCCTGGAAATGCTCTTTGCCGTCACGGTGAATGGTTACCAGGAGGGTCTCGGACAGCGCATTGACGACAGAAACGCCCACCCCGTGCAGACCACCCGACACCTTGTAGGAGGAGTCGTCGAATTTCCCCCCTGAGTGCAGCACCGTCAGAATCACCTCGGCGGCGGACCGACCCTCGTCGGGATGGATATCCACAGGAATTCCACGGCCGTTATCCTCGACCGTGACCGACTGGTCCTCGTGGATAGTTACCTTGACCTCGGTGCAGTACCCGGCCAGTGCTTCGTCGATCGAATTGTCGACGACCTCGAATACCATGTGATGCAGGCCGGTTCCGTCATCGGTATCGCCGATGTACATGCCAGGCCGCTTGCGAACCGCGTCGAGGCCTTTCAAGACTTTGATTTTACTGGAATCGTAGGTATCGATACCGGACATGGGAAGCCTGCCGCAGGGTAACGGCCGATTATACCAGAGCGCTTATCACGCCATGTTCCACGTGAAACCTCGCGCCGCTCGGCAGGGAGCTGAGGGCAGGATGCCCGCCATCCAGAGCTGTGACGAACAGCTGGGCCGGCAGCTCGATGACTTCCTGTAGCAGCCTGTCCAGGTTGCCGGAATCCAGCTCCGCTGCCGGATCATCCACAAGAAGCACCGCCAGCGGCGACCCACTCTCCGCGTCGCAGCGTAGCTGTCCCAGCAGCATTGCCGCGGCGACCAGTTTTTGCTGTCCTCGAGAGACGTGTCCCCTGACCGGCCGACCCTCCAATTCAATTCCGAGATCAGCGCGGTGCGGCCCAACCTGAGTACTGCGTCGCTCCAGGTCCCGCATCCAAAACTCGTTGAGCGCTTCCTCCAGACTCCTGCTCTCCTTCCAGCCCTTGTGCAGCACCAGGTCCAAACGCGAACCGAGCAATCTTTCCCCAGCCTCCTGCACGAACGGGCGCAGTAGCTCCAGGTACGCCGTCCTACGCTCGGAGACGTGGTTGCCAGCCTCGATAAACTCCGCATCCCAGGCGCGAACCACGCTGCGCTCAAGCCCCAGTCTCAGCGCCGCATTCCGCTGCCGCAGCGCTCGCTGATAGCGGCGCCAGTCATCAACAAAGCTTGGTTCCACGTGGAACACACCCCAGTCCAGGAACCGTCGTCGTTCCTGTGGACCGCCCTCGACAACCTGGTGCACGTCCGGGTCGATCGCCTGTACGGGTAGCAGCGTCGCCAACTCGGCCAGCCCGGAGAGACTACGCGAAGCATAGCGGGCCGAGATGCCTGCGCGATCGCAACTCACACCAAGGGGATAGCTGGTCTCGCCTTTTTTCAGCCGCCCGGTGACGGTCAGTCGTGATGATCCGTTGCGAAGCAGTGCTTCATTGCGGGTTGTCCTGAACGAGCGGCCGCGGCCCAGGAAAAAAATTGCCTCCAGCAAGCTCGTCTTGCCGGAGGCATTATTTCCGCTGATCAGATTGCAGCGGCTGTCTACGACCAGGTCTGCGTTGGCGATGCAGCGAAAGTCCTGAACGCCGACGCGGCAGAGCCCCATCAAGGTCCCGCTGATTTCAAAGTCGCATCGGCATCACGACGAACTTCGCACGATCGTCCGTCGGGCTGCGTATCAGGCAACTGCTGTTGCCGTCTGTCAGGCCGATCTCCACCTGCTCGCCGTCAATCGCACCGAGCGCGTCCAGCAAGTAGTTCACGTTGAAGCCGATTTCCATCGGTTCTCCGTCGTAGCTGACCTCGACCTCTTCCTCGGCCTCTTCCTGCTCAGGGTTATGTGCCTGGATCACCAGCGAGTTCGGCTTCAGTGCAAATCGAATTCCCCGATACTTCTCATTGGAAAGAATCGCGGCGCGCTGCAATGCCTGGCGCAGCTCCTCACGTACTGCGCTGACCTTCCGCTCAGGCGCATTCGGTATGACCCGGGTGTAGTCGGGAAATCTGCCGTCGATCAGCTTCGAAGTGAATCGAACCTCGCCGATCTGGACACGAACGTGGTTCGTTCCGATCGCCAACTGCAAATTCTGCTCCTCGTTGCCAAGAATTCGCTGCAGTTCGAGCACGCCCTTCCTCGGAATGATCACCTGCTGGCCGGTCTGACCACCGGAGTCCAGCTGAACCTCGCACAATGCGAGACGATGGCCGTCAGTCGCGACAGATCGGAGTAATTTCGGCGCAGTTTCCAGCAAAGTACCGTTCAGGTAGTAGCGCACGTCCTGCTGCGCCATTGAAAAATGTGTCTTCTCGAGCAGTCTCCTGAAGTCCTGCTGGGGCACCTCGAGCGTCTGCAGCGGGCTTATTTCCTCGACCGTCGGAAACTCTGCGGCCGGCAGCGTGGCGAGCGCAAACCGGCTGCGCCGTGCCCGCACGACCATCCGCTCGCCTTCCTGGTTCAGCGTGATCTCGGTTGCCTCGGGCAACGCCCGACAGATATCCAGCAGCTTCCTCGCCGGTACGGTTACCTCGCCCCCACGCTGAACGTCGACGTCAGAGGCAGCGACCAGCTCTACCTCGAGGTCCGTCGCGGTGACTGAAAGCCGCCCTCCTTTGGCTGCCAGAAGGACGTTCGCCAGGATCGGCATCGTCTGTCGTCGCTCGACGACTCCGATCACCGCCTGCAGAGGGCTGAGTATCGCTTCACGCTTAGCAATGATCTTCATCGGCTGTCTTCCGAATAAATTCTTATGATTTATCTTAAATTCGTTGCTGCTGTTTCTAGCACACCGCTCGCCTGTGCAGAACGCATATTTCTCCAGCATCGGCGGGCGTTTGCGGCCCGTGAAATCCGCCGGATAACCGCGCTCTTACCTGTCCGCCGCCTGTGGATGAAATGTGGGGATTTTCTCGGCACGATTCATCCACAGCCTGATCACATCATCCTGCCAGCGTTCTTAACAGGTTGAGGTAATCCTCGTTGACGCGCGTCTGCGACTCGCGCAAGGCCTTGATGACCCGGCAGGCGTGCAGCACCGTCGTGTGGTCCCGGCCACCGAATGCGTCACCGATCTCGGGCAGGCTGTGGTTCGTAAGCTCCTTCGATAGCGCCATTGCCACCTGTCGGGGACGCGTGATCGAACGGCTGCGCCGCTTCGACAACAGGTCCGCGACCCGTATCTTGTAATACTCCGCCACGGTTTTCTGGATGTTCTCGATCGTGACCAGGCGTTCTTGCAACGCGAGCAGGTCCCGCAGGGCTTCCTTCGCGAAGTCCAGCGTGATCGGGCGCCCCGTGAACTGCGAGTTCGCCACGACCCGCCTGAGCGCGCCCTCGAGCTCACGAACGTTCGAGCGGATGCGCTTGGCGATGAAAAACGCGACTTCCTCGGGCAGCTGAACTTCGGTCGCTGCCGCCTTGCTCATCAGGATCGCGACGCAGGTCTCGAGCTCCGGCGGCTCGATCGACACGGTAAGACCCCAGCCGAAGCGGGATTTCAGGCGTTCTTCCAGCCCGTCGACCTCCTTCGGGTACCGGTCGCAGGTCAGGATGATCTGCTGCTGGCCCTCCAGCAGGGCATTGAACGTGTGGAAGAACTCTTCCTGTGATCGCTCCTTGCCGGCGAAGAACTGGATGTCATCGATCAGCAACGCGTCGAGGCTCCGGTAGGCCGTCTTGAACTCATTCATGGTGTTGTGCTGCAAGGCTCTGACCATGTCGCCGACGAACCGCTCCGAGTGCACGTACGCGATCCGTGCGGCCGGATTGTGTACCCGGATCTGGTTTCCTATCGCATGCATCAGGTGGGTCTTGCCGAGGCCTACGCCGCCGTAGATGAACAGCGGGTTGTACGCCCGGCCGGGGTTCTCGGCCACCTGCACGGCAGCTGCACGCGCGAGCTGGTTGCTCTTGCCCTCGACGAAATTCGTGAACGTGAAGTCCGGGTTCAGGCGGCCCCCGATCTGGGGTAGCTGCTCGTCCCGGCGTGCCCGGATGGACGGTTCAGGGCTCGATGCGGCGGCCTCGGGAACCGGCGACCGTCGTGAGCCGATCTCCAGCACCAGCTGCGGCGCCGGTGCCGGGACCATCTGCTCAAGTAGTTCGCCGATTCGCCCGGCGCAGTGCTGGCTGACCCAGTCCACCACGTACCGGTTCGGTGCCAACAGTCGCAGCGTGTCGCCTTCCTCGACAGCCTGCAGGGGCCGAATCCAGGTGTTGAAATGCTGCTCTGGCAGCTCCGCTTCGAGGCGGCTCAGGCACTTGTTCCAAAGCGACGCTTCCACGACCAGCGTTTCTCGATGCTGTGGCCCGGCGGGGATGGGGAAAGGGGGCGGAGTGTATACCCCTGCAACGGCTGTGGATATCCTCGTCCGAGGGGCTCTCCCGCAGTGCAGCTCGGTTGACGCCGGCCGGCCGGCTGCGTATCCTTCCGCGCCCATTTTCGACCAGTACATCCTTGATTCTGGTCTGGAATCCGGAAACCACGGAGCCGTACATGAAGCGCACGTATCAACCGAGCAACCTGCATCGAAAGAGGACCCACGGCTTCCGTGCTCGCATGGCAACCAAAGGCGGCCGGGCGATCCTCCGCCGTCGCCGCGCGAAGGGCCGCAAGCGACTCGCGGTCTGAACGCTGGCGGGCCAGCGCGCGCTGAGCGAACTCCGATGCGCGGCTTGCCGCGCGAGCGGCGCCTCACCAATCGAGGTGAGTTCGACCGCGTCCACCGCCAGGGCAGCCGATCCTCGGACGAGTTTTTCGTGGTTATAGCCAGACCGAACGGGCTTGAGCATGCGAGGCTTGGCATGGCCGTCGGTGTGCGGGCAGCCGGCAACTCCGTTCGCCGGAATCGGATCAAGCGCCTGATCCGGGAATCATTCCGCGGCCACCAATCGGAGCTGCCGCCGCTCGACCTGGTCGTCAATGCCCGTCCGGCGGCCGGTAAGGCGAGTTCCCGGCAGATCTCGGCGAGCCTGTCGGTTCACTGGTGCAAGGTCCGCGAGCGATGCGCACGCTGCTGAGCGCCCTGATCCAGTTTTATCGGTGGTTCATCAGCCCGCTGCTGGGATCGAACTGCCGCTTCTATCCCAGCTGCTCCTGTTACGCCCAGCAGTCGATCGAACGCCACGGCGCGATCCGCGGCAGCTGGCTGGCAGCCCGTAGGATCGGGCGCTGTCATCCCTGGAACGAAGGGGGCTACGACCCCGTTCCCGAGGCGGGAACGCTTCACTGCGAGCCACCGAAGCATGGATAACCCTCGTATCTACCTGTGGATTGCGCTCGCGCTGCTGGTCTGGGCCAACATAATTCAATGGAACCATGACTACGGCGCGGCGGCGCCGAGCACTGTCGAGACTGCGCAACCAGCTGCGGCCGCCGCGACCGACACGCCGCAATCCGAGACGCAGTTGCCCGCGCTGCCCGCGCTGCCAGCTGGCGGTGCCGAGGCGTCACCGGCGGCAGCGACGCCTGGCCAGCCCGCGCCGCAGCCTGAGGTCAGGGTCGTGACGGACGTTCTCGATCTGGCGATCAGCTTGCAGGGCGGCAGCCTGGTTCGCGCCGACCTGCCGACCTATCCGCAGGACCGCAAGCAGGACAGTCCGCCGGTGCGTCTGCTGAGTACCGCGGATCCTGACTACCACGTGGTTCGCAGCGGCCTGCGCGCGGCCGGCGGTGGCGCCGAACCCACGCATCTCGCGACGTTCACGAGCCCGGCGCAGGAATTCCGGCTTGCCGACGGCCAGGACGAGCTGCGCGTGCCGCTCAGCTGGAGCAACGGACAGGGCGTGGCGGTCACGAAGACCTTCGTGCTGCGGCGGGGCAGTTACGCGATCGACATCGAATACACGGTCCAGAATGCGGGCGCCACGCCATGGCAGGCCGCATCGTATGTGCAGATGGCCCGGCACGTGTATTCGCAGAAGCGCTCGATGTTCGACGTGGAGAGCTACGCCTACCGAGGCCCGGCCATCTACGACGGAGACAAGTACCGCAAGCTCGACATCACCGACGAGGACGAGGCTGGCTTCGAGCAGGCGTTCGCGGACGGATGGATGGCCGAGATGCAGCACCACTTCGTCACGGCCGCCGTGCCGCCCTCGGGCGAGACCTACGACTACACGCTCACGCCGGAGAACGGGCACTCGGTGATCAGCTATCGCGGCCCGCTCGAGAGCGTGCCGGCCGGCGGCACGGGGCGCTTCGAGGAAACGCTGTTCGTCGGTCCGAAGCTGCAGGAGCAGTTGAAAGCTACCGGGCCGCGGCTCGAGCTGACGGCGGATTACGGCAAGCTGACGATACTGTCGCAGCCGCTGTTCTGGCTGCTCGAGAAGGTGCACGGCTTCGTCGGCAACTGGGGCTGGGCGATCATCATCGTGACGATCCTGCTCAAGCTGCTGTTCTACAAGCTGACCGAAACCAGCGGTCGCTCGATGGCCAAGATGCGCACGATCGCGCCGCGTATCAAGAGCATCCAGGAACGCTACAAGGACGACCGCGAGCAGCTGGCGCGGCAGATGATGGAGGTCTACAAGCGCGAGAAGATCAACCCGGTCGCCGGCTGCCTGCCGATCCTGGTGCAGATCCCCGTGTTCCTGGCCTTCTACTGGGTGCTGCTCGAGAGTGTCGAGATGCGACAGGCGCCGTGGATGCTTTGGATCCAGGACCTGTCCTCGCGCGATCCATATTTCGTGCTGCCCGCGCTGATGGGTGCCGCGATGTACGGTCAGTTCAAGCTCAATCCCGCGCCGCCGGATCCGATGCAGGCGAAGATCTTCGCGTTCATGCCGATCGTGATGACCGTGATGATGGCCTGGTTCCCGGCGGGCCTGGTGCTGTACTGGCTGACCAACACGCTGCTGTCGATCGCGCAGCAGTGGAACATCAACCGGGTCGTCGAGCGCGAATCGAAGAAGGGCGGTTAGACACCTCTCCCGCTTGTGGGAGAGGTCGCCCGCAACGCGGCAGAGGGTTCCGGTGACGCCATCCGACAGTATCGCCGCGATCGCCACCGCCCCGGGTCGCGGCGGTATCGGCATCGTGCGCGTCTCAGGGTCCGCGTGTCGGGACATTGCAGCGGCGCTGCTCGGCGGAGTGCCAGCGCCGCGCATGGCCGAGCTGCACAGGTTTCTCGACGGGTCCGGGGAACCGATCGACGAGGGGATTGCCATCTTCTTTCCGGCGCCCCGCTCGTACACCGGCGAGGACGTGCTGGAACTACAGGGTCACGGTGGGCCGGTCGTGCTCGACCTTCTGCTGCGGCGCGTGCTGGAACTCGGCGCGCGGCCGGCCGAGGCAGGTGAGTTCACGCAGCGGGCGTTTCTCAACGGCAAGCTGGACCTGGCTCAGGCCGAGGCGATCGCGGACCTGATCGACAGCGGATCCTCCCAGGCGGCCCGGGCCGCGCTGCGGTCGCTGCAGGGAGAGTTTTCGAGCCAGGTGCACGAACTCGCCGAGGCGGTAACCGAGCTGCGCATCTGGGTGGAGGCGGCGATCGATTTCCCGGAGGAGGAGATCGACTTCCTGCGGGACCGGGCGCTTGCCGAGCGCATGGACGGGATCCGTTCCCGCTTCGCCGCGATTACCGAAACCGCGCGACAAGGACACCTGCTGCGTGATGGGCTGACCATCGTCATCGCCGGTCGTCCGAACGCCGGCAAGTCGAGCCTGTTGAACCTGCTCGCGGGCTACGACGCGGCCATCGTGACCGCCACGGCCGGTACGACGCGGGACGTGCTGCGCGAGCGGATCGAGATCGACGGCCTGCCGCTGCACGTGCTGGATACGGCCGGCCTGCGGCGGGCTGCGGACGACATCGAGCTCGAGGGCATTCGCCGCGCCCAGCGCGAGATCGAGCGTGCCGACCGCGTGCTGTTCCTGGTGGATGCGAGCGATGCAGAGGCCCTCAGTGCGCTCGATGCCGACCTCGCGGCGCTGCCCGCCGCGGTGCCACGCACGGTGATCATCAACAAAATCGACAGGACGGCCGAGTCGCCGGCGAGCACGGCAGGCGATCCACCGCGGATACGGTTGAGCGTCGCGACCGGCGCGGGCATCGAGCTGCTGCGCCAGCATCTCAAGGATTGCGTCGGATTTCATCCTGCCGGCAGCGGCGCACTCTCTGCGCGCACCCGTCACCTCGATGCGCTGCGCCGGGCCGGCGCGCACATCGAGAAGGCGCACCGGCTGCTGCTGGAACGGCACGCCGGCGAACTCGTCGCCGAGGAACTGCACGATGCGCAGCGCGAGCTCGGCGGGATCACCGGCGAGGTCTCGAGCGAAGAGCTGCTGGGCCGGATATTCGCCAGCTTCTGCATCGGAAAGTAGCCGGGAGGCGAACGGATCGGGCGGAACGCAGCGTGTGCGTTGCCACCGACCGTCGTTAGGGCGAGGATTCCTGCAAATAAATCTGTCCCCTTTTCAGCTTTTCAGGAGTACCGGGATGCTCAGAGCACAGTACGATCGCCGTGGACCGGTGCCGCAGGACGTGATTCGCGCGGTCGAGTTCCCGCGGCCGACGCTGCAGGCGGGGCAGGCTCTGGTCGAGGTGCTCGCCGCGCCGATCAATCCGTCGGACGTGCTGACCCTCACGGGCGAATACGGGCTGCTGCCGCCGCTGCCGGCGATCGGTGGCAACGAAGGCGTCGGGCGCGTCGCCGAGCTCGGACCCGGCACCGCCGGCCCGCCGGTGGGCCAGACCGTGCTGCTGCCGCCGCAGTCGGGCACCTGGGCTACGCACCTGGTCGCCGAAGCGAGAGCACTGGTCCCGCTGCCGAACGAAGCCGATCCGCAGCAGCTCGCGATGATGACCGTCAACCCGCCGACGGCACTGCTGCTGCTGCGGCAGTTCGTCGACCTGCAGCCCGGCGACTGGGTGGCGCAGAACGCCGCGAACTCGGCCGTGGGTACCTATCTCGTGCAGCTGGCGCGCCGGCGTGGCCTGCGCACCGTGAACATCGTCCGGCGGGAGGACGCCGCCGAAGCGGTGCGCGAGGCGGGCGCCGACGTGGTGCTGGTCGACGGCGAGGCGCTTGCCAGGCGGGTTGCGGAAGCCACCGGCGGTGCGGCGATCCGGCTCGGCATCGACGCGGTCGCCGGTGAAGCGATCGGCCGGTTGGCGGAATGCCTCGGCCAGGGCGCCACGCTCGTCAACTACGGGCGCATGAGCGGCCAACCCTGCGTCATCCAGCCGAGCGCCTTCATCTTCCGCGACCTCACGCTGCGTGGATTCTGGCTCGCGCTTTGGTACCGGAACGCGACAGCGGAGCAGCGCGCCGCAGTGATCGGCGAGGTCGCAGGGCTGATCGCTACCGGCAAGCTCCATGCAAGAGTGCAGGCGACCTACGACGTGAGCGAGATCCGCGAGGCCGTGGCTGCGGCCGCGGCGGGCGAGCGCGCAGGCAAGATCCTGGTCGTGCCGCGCCGCTGACACCGGCCGTGGGCCGCGCCATGCGTTCCGCCGATTGCCTGCCGGCGCAGATGCTCGCCGCGCTCGAGGAGCTGTTCGGCGAGCCGGCGCAGGAGGTACGGCTGGTTGAGAACTCGCGCTACGCGCGGCTGCATCTCGGCGCCCGGGCGACGACGCGGCGCAACCGGATCCTGCTCTCGGGGTCGCTCGAGGATTTCCTCGCCGACCCGGAACTGGTGCTGCACGAGTACTTCCACGTGCTGCGGCAGTGGAACCGTGGCCGCCTGAGCATCGGTGGCTACCTGCGGGAGTGGCTGCGCCGCGGCTACTGGCAGAACCGCTATGAGCGGCAGGCGCGGCGCTTTGCTGCCATGCGTCTCGCGGCCTACCGCGTGGCGCTGGCCCGGCAGGAGACCGGACTGCGGCTCACGGCTCGCGGCGGCGCGGAGTCGGCGGAATTGGCTAGGGGCTGATCGCCGGGCGCGGTATCGAGGTCCGCAGCCCGCCGCGGTCGTACAATGGCGGCCGCTGCAGGAGAGCGTTCCAGTGCGATTTGCGGACAACTATGACGTCATCGTGGTCGGCGGCGGTCACGCTGGGACCGAGGCCGCCCTGGCCGCGGCTCGCCTCGGCTGCCGCACCTTGCTCGTTACCCAGAGCATCGAGTCGCTGGGGCAGATGAGCTGCAATCCCGCGATCGGCGGCATCGGCAAAGGCCATCTCGTCAAGGAGATCGATGCGCTCGGCGGCGCGATGGCGCGCGCCGCGGATCTCGCCGGCATCCATTTCCGTACGCTCAACGCCAGCAAGGGACCGGCGGTACGCGCGACCCGCGCGCAGGCCGACCGCAGCCTCTACAAGCGCGCGATCCGGGCCATGCTCGAGAACCAGCCGGGGCTGCACCTGTTCCAGCAGGAGGTTGCCGACCTGCTGATCGAGGGTGGCCGGGTCGCCGGCGTCGTCACGCAGACCGGACTCGCATTCGCGGCGTCGCGGATCATTCTCACAGTCGGCACCTTCCTGCGCGGTCGGATCCACGTCGGGATGGAGCAGCAGCCGGGCGGCCGCGCCGGCGACCCGCCCGCGAACCGGCTGGCCGAGCGGCTGCGCGAGTTGCC
>DATIRA010000200.1:0-2489 GCA_035470225.1 Steroidobacteraceae bacterium
CGCCGCCACCCGAGCCTTCCTCCTCGTAGTCCACCTTGACGAACTCGCCGCCGAGCGAGATGACCTGGTCGGCCACCTCGGCGCGCGTATCGTTCGCCCGCACGATGGCGCCGAGGTTGGCGGCCGTGCCGATGGCAGACAGCCCGGCGACACCGGCGCCGGCGATGAACACCCTGGCGGGCGGAATCTTGCCGGCGGCGGTGACCTGTCCATTGAAGAAGCGTCCGAAGGCATTCGCTGCCTCGATCACCGCGCGGTAGCCGCTGATGCTGGCCATCGAGGTGAGCGCGTCCATCTTCTGGGCGCGGGAAAGCTGGCGGGGCAGCGAGTCCATCGCGAGCACGGTCAGCTTGCGGTCGGCCATGGCCTGCATCAGCTCCGGATTCTGTGCCGGCCAGATGAAGCTCACGAGCGTGGTGCCGGGCCGCATGAGCGCGATCTGCTCGGGCGACGGCGGCCGCACCATGAAGACCATGTCCGAGCTGCCGAACAGCTCCTCCGCATTGCCTGCGATCCGGGCACCCGCCTGCTGATAGGCCTGGTCGCCGAAATTGGCCTGATCGCCTGCCCCCGTCTCGACCTGGACGGCGAAACCGAGCTTGATCAGCTTCTCGACCACTTCCGGCACCGTGGCGACCCGCTTCTCGCCCGCAAAGGTCTCGCGTGGCACTCCGATCGTCAGCGACATGGTGACCTCGTCATTGATTGGCTAAACGATTGCCGGCCCCCGACCGGCTGCCGCGGCGGAAATATTGTGCTGTCGCCGGGGCTCGCTAAACCGTTGAATTATTGCACAGCGGTAACGTATCTTTCAGCGACTTCCGCCCGGCGGATCGCGGGCAGGAGTAGAGTGCGTAGCCATGTACAGCCTCTCACAGGAAGTACTCCGGACCGACATCTCGGGCATGCCGCTCGAGTGGATCGATTACCGGGATGCCGTGCGCCTGTACTTCATGGGACAGGTGGCGTACTCGTTCGGCCAGCGGCTTTTCCGGCTGCGCGGCGGCACGAACGCGGCGACCGGCCGCCGGACCGTCGTCGAGGTGAACTCGATCATCGCCACGGTCGGGCACAGCCACAATCCCGGCAACCGGCATCGGGACTACGTCCCGCCGCTCAACAACGAAACGCTGTTCCGGCGCGACGCTCACCTCTGCATGTACTGCGGCCAGCGCTTCCCGCAGGCGCAGCTGTCGCGCGACCACGTGACGCCGCTGAGCCGTGGCGGCCAGGACATCTGGAACAATGTCGTGACCGCCTGCCGTCGCTGCAACAACCTGAAGGCCTGGCGCACGCCGGAGCAGGCGAAGCTGCAGCTGATCGCGATCCCGTTCACGCCGAGCTATGCAGAGTACATCTACCTGAAGGGACGCCGGGTGCTGGCAGACCAGATGGAATACCTGCTCGCGCATTTCCCGCGCACGAGTCCGCTGCACAAGCGGTTGAGCGCCGCCGCGACTCAGCCCGCCGAGTCGTAGGCCCGTCGGATCCAGCCGAGCAGTTCCGCGTCGACCTCTTTCGGGTCGGTCAGCTTCACCTTGTACTGGCACATGCCGCCGGGCTTCTCGGCCAGCAGCCGCCCGGTCGCCGGGACATCCTTCATGTTGAGCCCCACGTCGATGCGGGTGGCCGTGGCCGGTCCGATCGTCGCGAACTGCTTCTTCCGCCTCAGGCTCAGGTAGTTCTTCTTCGGCGCGACCTCGAAGTCCCCGAACTTGCCGATCGCCTTCATCAGGCGGTCGTGGATCGGGCGCAGCGAGGCCTTCTTGTCCGCATAGATGCCGTCCAGCACTTCGTCGAGCGACTTGTCCGCCGCGCCGGGAGCATCCGCGCTCAGCGCGAGGTGCACGAGCGTGTTGGCGTCGCCGTAGCCGAGGCCGAGTTCCTGCATCGCGTGCTTGCGAAGCTCGCCGTGCTTCTGGAGGCCGCTCGAGAGCAGCAGCTTCTTGAGCTCGGGCAGCGTCTTGCCGGTCCTGGTCTGGATATTCCGCAGCTGCGTCTGCAGGGCCTTGTCCGGGCTGCTCATGTCCGTGTACCCCCCTGTTATTGTCGTTGGGCCGTGCCGCCCTCAGTCGAGGCGCGCCATCAGCAGTGCATCGTGAAAGATACCATCCACCTGGAGGTACTGCCGCAACAGCCCTTCCTGCTCGAAGCCGAACTTCCGGTAGAGCGCGACGGCGGGCGTGTTGTCGGCGCGAACCACCAGCTCGACCCGGGACATTCCCCAGGTCCGCGCAGCCGCGAGCGTCTCCGCGAGCAGCGCGCGCCCGATGCCCCGGCCCCGGTGCTCGCGGGCGACCCCCATGCCGAGCACGCCGGCGTGCCGGAGTGTCGGATGAGTGCGGGGCGTGACGTCGCACCAGCCGGCGACCTGACCGTCGACCAGCGCGACGAACTGTGGCGCGCCATCGCGCAGGTTGTTCGTGACGAAACGGCGCAGCCGGGCCAGTGGCGGCGCTTCGAGGAAGGCGAGATAGCGGCCCTCGCGG
>DATIRA010000201.1:0-4098 GCA_035470225.1 Steroidobacteraceae bacterium
CGGTCGGCGAGGGCGAGGTCACCAGCGGCACGTTCTCGCCGACGCTCGAGCGTTCGATCGCGCTGGCCCGCGTGCCGGCGAAGACCTCTGGCCGTTGCGAGGTCGAGATCCGCGGCCGGCTGTTCAATGCCCGGGTGGTTCGTCCGCCGTTCGTGCGCAACGGCCAGGTCATGATCGCTCTTTAGAGTCAATTCGCGGAGGACAAGATGAGCAAGGTTCCAGGCAATCTCCGTTACCTGAAGTCCCACGAGTGGGCGCGCCTCGAGGACGACGGCACGATCACGGTCGGCATTTCCGACCACGCGCAGCAGTCGCTCGGCGACCTGGTCTTCGTCGAGGCACCGGAACCGGGCCGTCGGGTCACGGCAGGCGAGGCATGCGCCGTGGTCGAATCGGTCAAGGCGGCTTCCGACGTCTACAGCCCGGTGACCGGTGAAGTTGTCGCCGGCAACGCGGAGCTCGGAGGCCAGCCCGAACTGATCAACCAGGATCCTTACGGCACGGGCTGGATCATGAGAATCCGGCCCGACGACAAGGCCCAGTTCAGTTCGCTGCTCGATGCCGCGGCCTACGAGGCTGCGCTGGCCGCCGAGACCCACTGAGCGGAGTTCGTCCCATGCCCTTCATCCCGCACACGCCGGAGGACGTCCGCGAGATGCTCGCGGCGATCGGCGCCTCCAGCGTCGACGATCTGTTCGACGAGATCCCCGCTCGATTGAGCGCCAGGCCCCTCGAGCGCATTCCGACCGCGCTGACGGAAATGGAGGTGGGTCGGCTGATGTCGCAGCGTGCTGCCGGCGACGGACGCAGGCTGAACTTCGCGGGGGCGGGAGCCTACGAGCATCACATTCCTTCGGCGGTGTGGTCCATCGTGACGCGGGGCGAGTTCTACAGCGCATACACGCCCTACCAGGCTGAGGCGAGCCAGGGCACATTGCAGCTGCTCTATGAATACCAGTCCATGATGGCCAGCCTGACCGGAATGGCCGTGTCGAACGCGTCGCTCTATGACGGTGCCACCGCGCTGGCGGAAGCCTGCCTGATGGCGGTTCGGGCGCACCGCAGGTCGCGTTCGCAGCGGGTCCTGCTGCCGGCGGCTCTCGATCCGACCTACAGGCGGGTCCTGAAGACCATCGCCGGCAACCAGAACCTGTCGTTCGACCTGCTGCCCTACGACCCGAGCGGCGGTCACACCACGCCCGCGACGCTCGAGCCGTACCTCGGGGATGACATCACGGCGCTGGTCATCCAGCAGCCGAACTTCCTCGGCACGCTCGAGGAGGTGGACGAGCTGACGGACCGGGCCCACGCGGCCGGCATGCTGGTGATCGCGGTAGTCAATCCGATGTCGCTGGCGCTGCTCAAGCCTCCGGGCGAATGGGGAACCCGGGGAGCGGACATCGTCTGCGGGGAAGGCCAGCCGCTTGGCGTGCCGCTGTCCTCCGGCGGCCCGTATTTCGGGTTCATGACGACCCGCATGGACCACGTGCGGCAGATGCCGGGCAGGATCGTCGGGCGGACCGTCGACATGGACGGCAAGCCCGGCTTCACGCTGACTCTGCAGGCTCGCGAGCAGCACATCCGCCGCAGCAAGGCGACCTCGAATATTTGCACGAACCAGGGGCTGCTGGTCGCGGCGGCGACGATCTACCTGTCTCTGCTCGGTCCACAGGGTCTCGAGAAGGTGGCGGCGAGCTGCGCCGAGCGCAGCGCGGAGCTGGTGGACGCGCTGACGCGGGTCCCGGGCGTGCGGCTCGCGTTCGACCGGTCGCGCTTTCACGAGGCCGTGCTGCTGCTCGACCGTCCGGTGCGGGACGTGCTCGAGGCGCTCGCCGCGCGTGGCATCGTCGGTGGCGTGGACATCTCCGGGCACTACCCGTCGCTGGGCAACGCACTGCTGGTATGCGCGACGGAAACCCGCAGCAGCGAGGACGTGGCGCTCTACGCCCGCGCGCTGTCGGAAATAATGCAGGGCGTGGCCGCGGCCTGAGCAGGGGGAGATTACGGTATGCGCGAAAAACTGATTTTCGAACTCTCATCTGCCGGCCGGACCGCCACCGCACAGTTCCCACGCGAGAAGGCTGCGGTCGGGATACCCGAGTCGCTGCGCAGGCGACAGGCGCCGATGCTGCCCGAGGTGTCGGAACTGCAGGCCGTCCGCCATTTCACCCGGCTGTCGCAGCTCAATTTTTCGATCGACACGCACTTCTATCCGCTCGGCTCGTGCACGATGAAGTACAACCCGAAGGCCTGCAACCAGTACGCGATGCTGCCGGAGTTCCTCGGCAGGCACCCGCTGGCACCGGAGTCGACGGGCCAGGGCCTGCTGCGATGCCTGTACGAGCTGCAGGAGATGCTGCAGGAAGTCACCGGCATGCGCGGCGTCTCGCTGACGCCGATGGCCGGCGCGCAGGGTGAGTTCGCCGGCGTCGCGATGATCCGCGCTTACCACGACTCGCGAAACGACCGCGATCGCAATGAGATCATCGTTCCGGAGGCGGCCCACGGCACGAATCCGGCGACCGCCACGATGTGCGGCTGCGTCGTTCGCGAGGTGCCCTGCCTGGCAGACGGGGACATCGATCTCGACGCACTGCGCCAGGTCGTCGGCCCGAAGACCGCGGGCATCATGCTGACGAATCCATCCACGCTCGGGGTGTTCGAGCGTCGCATTCTGGAGGTCGCCGAGATCGTACATGGGGCCGGCGGGCTGCTGTACTACGACGGCGCCAACCTCAATGCCATCCTGGGCAAGGTGCGCCCGGGCGACATGGGTTTCGACGTGATTCACATGAACCTGCACAAGACCTTTTCGACTCCCCATGGCGGCGGCGGTCCCGGGTCCGGTGCGGTTGGCGTCGGCGAGCGTCTGCTGCCGTTCCTGCCCGTGCCGGTCGTGGGCCGGGACGGCGACCGTTATCGCTGGCTCGACGAGAAGGACCTGCCGCAGAGCATCGGCCGGCTCTCGGCGTTCATGGGCAACACCGGTGTGTTGCTGCGCGCCTACATCTACATGCGGATGCTCGGTCGCGAAGGCATGCAGCGGGTCGCGGAATTCTCCACGCTGAACGCGAACTACCTGATGGCGCGGCTGCGCGCGGCCGGTTTCGAACTCGCTTATCCCGAGCGCCGGGCCGGCCACGAGTTCATCGTGACCTTGCGTCGCGAGGCGCGGGATTTCGGCACCACTGCGATGGATTTCGCAAAACGGCTGCTCGACTACGGATTCCACGCCCCGACGACTTATTTTCCGCTGCTGGTGCCCGAGTGCCTGCTGATCGAACCGACCGAGACCGAGTCCCGCGAGGAGCTCGATGCCTTCGTCGAGGCGATGAGCGCGATCCGGCAAGAGGCTCAGCAGGATCCCGGGAAGCTGAAAGCCGCGCCGGTCACGCTGCCGGTGCGGCGACTGGACGACGTGCGGGCGGCCAAGCAGCTCGACCTGGCATGGAAGGCGGCGTGACCCGTCCGGGGAGCCGGCCTCAGGCAGTTGTGACGCGCAAGCCGGTGCTGCGTTGGCGTAGCCTCCGCGCCCTGCCCGGCAGCCCCGACGTCGCCGTTACACGGATGTTCGTCATTTTCGAATGACGCGGCGGATCACGGCCCGCGGGTCGGCCCTTATGACTGGAGACTGGCAATGACTGCATTGATCTGCGGTTCCGTGGCCTACGACACGGTGATGGTCTTCCCTGGGAGGTTCAAAGACCACATCCTCCCCGAACGCATCCACATGCTGAACGTGGCGTTCCTGGTGCCCAGCATGAGACGGAACTTCGGCGGCTGCGCCGGGAACATCGCCTACAACCTTGGCCTGCTCGGCGGGGAAGGGCGTCCGATGGCTACGGTCGGCCGGGATTTCGCGGCGTACGAGCAGTGGATGCGTGAGCAGGGCGTAAGCGTCGACCTGGTCACGGTAGTGGACGAGGAGTACACGGCGCAGGCCTTCATCACGACCGACCTCGACGACAACCAGATCACCGCGTTCCACCCGGGTGCGATGAATCACTCGCATCGCAACCGGGTTCCGACGTCGGACGGGATCACGCTCGGCATCGTGGCGCCCGACGGCCGCGAAGGCATGCTCGGGCACGCCGAGCA
>DATIRA010000202.1:0-2819 GCA_035470225.1 Steroidobacteraceae bacterium
AGAGGTGGAAATCCTGCAGCTCGTAGGGGCCGACCACGGCCTCGGACGACTGGTCAGGCTCCTCGCCCGAGCCCGGGACGAGTTCCGGTGAAATGCGCGTCTCGACGATGCGCGTCAGCACCGCGAGCGTGCGCGCATCGAACTGCTTCGTCTGCACCAGCCACCGGATCAGGTGGCGGATCAGCGTCTTGGGCACCGAGGCATTCACGTTGTAGTGCGACATGTGGTCGCCGACGCCGTAGGTCGTGAAGCCGAGCGCCAGTTCCGAGAGGTCGCCCGTGCCGAGCACGAGCCCGCCGTGCAGGTTGGCCAGCCTGAACAGCACGGAGGTGCGTTCACCGGCCTGGACGTTCTCGAAGGTCACGTCGTAGACCTCGCGGCCGCCGGCATGGGGATGGCCGATGTTCCCGAGCATCAGGCTCGACGCGGGCCGGATGTCGATCTCGCCGGCCGTGATGCCCAGCGCCTTCATCAGCGCACGAGCGTTGCCGAGCGTCTGCCGCGAGGTTCCGAAGCCCGGCAGCGTGTAGCCCAGGATGCCGCTGCGCGGCAGGCGGAGCCGGTCGAAGGCCCGCACGGCCACCAGCGCTGCCTGGGTCGAATCGAGTCCGCCGGATATGCCGATGACGACCTTGCCGATACCGGTGGCTGAGAGGCGCTTCATCAGGCCCTCGACCTGTATGTCGTAGACCTCGGCGCAGCGCTCGTCGCGGCGCGCGTGTTCCGCAGGCACGTACGGGAAGCGCTCGATCCGACGCTCGAGCGGCACGCGTCCGCCGGGAAGCTCCAGCTCGAAGTCCACGATGCGAAACTCCGCGAGTGCAGCCGAATGAGTTCGCGCGCAGTCCGCGAAGCTCGTCAGCCGCGTGCGCTCCTGCCGCAGGTGATCGAGATCGACGTCCGCGGTCACCAGGCCGCCCTCGAGCGGAAACCGCAGCGATTCGGCAATCCGCTCGCCGTTCTCGTACACCAGCGCGTGTCCGTCCCAGGCCAGGTCGGTCGTCGACTCGCCCGGGCCGGCTGCCGAGTACAGGTAGGCGGCGACGCATTTGGCGGACTGCGAGGCGCAGAGCAGGCGGCGGTAGTCGGCCTTGCCGACAGTGATGTCGCTGGCCGAGAGATTGACCAGCACTGTGGCCCCGCCCAGCGCTGCGAGCGTGCTCGGCGGCACCGGCACCCAGAGGTCCTCGCAGATCTCCAGGTGCAGCACCAGGCTGTCGAGGTTGGTGGCGCGGAACAGCAGGCGGTTGCCGAAGGGTACCTGCTGGCCGAGCAGAGGCAGCTCCGGCGAAAGCGTCTGCTCGGCCGACGCGAAATGCCGCTTCTCGTAGAACTCGCGGTAGTTCGGCAGGTAGGTCTTCGGCACCACGCCCAGCAGACGACCTCGCTGCATCAGCACTGCGCAGTTGTAGAGTCGCCCTTCCGCGCGCAGTGGCAGGCCTGCGGCCAGCAGCAGCGGCAGCTCGCGGCTGGCCTCGAGGAGCTTTGCGAGGCCGTCCAGCGACGCATCGAGCAGCGCGTCCTGGTGGAAAAGATCCTCGTTCGAGTAGGCCGAGAGCCCCAGCTCCGGGAACACGGCCAGCACTGCCCTGGCGTCCGCTGCCTTGCGGGCCAGGTCCAGCGTCTCGGTCGCATTGAAGGCGGGCGACGCCACTTCGACGCGCGGCGTGGCCACCGCGACCCGCACGAAGCCGTGCCGGTAGATCGAGTCGAAGGGCGGGGCGGGGGACGCGCGGCGTCTGGTCGGCATGCGGCGATCCTGCGGTGTGCAGACCCGCAGTTTCGGCCCGGCAGCCGGTCGGGGCAAGGGGAGGAACCGTTACTGCCGACCCGATGCAGGGCCGCTGATGCCTGATCCGTGACACGGTTGCTGTCGCGCCGTGATGCGGATCACGCCGGGCTGAATCGCGCGGCGCTAGTCTCGGACGCAGCGAAACCAGGTGTGTACCCGTGCCCAGCGACGTCCTGAAGCGCGCGAAATCACTGTTCGGGCTCGGCCGCTAGCCGGAGCCGGCCGTGGCGCCGCGCAAGAAGCCCGTGCATTCGCACCATGCGGTCGGCATCGTGCCCGGGCCGCGTGCCTGCAGCGAGGTGCGCCAGCTCGTCGGGCGGCGATTCCTGTCCCGCGAGGCACCGCGGCTTCCGCTCAGGGACTGCGACCGGCCTGACTGCAGCTGCCGCTACGAGCACTACGAGGACCGGCGTCGCGGCCCGCGCCGCGCACGCGAGATGGGTGTCGCGATCGACGGCTACGAGGGTGACGAGCAGCGGGAGAAACTGAGGCGCGGCCGCCGCAAGGGTGATCGCTGAGTCCCGGGGTCAGGCGCGTCGCGTCATTGCGGCGTCGCTGACGAACGGGTTGTGGCGGCGTTCCTCGCCGAAGGTCGAGGTCGGGCCGTGGCCCGGAACGAAGCGGACGTCGTCCCCGAGCGGGAACAGCTTGTTGCGGATAGAGCTGACCAGCATCCCGTGGTCGCCGCCCGGGAAGTCGGTCCGGCCGATCGAGCCCGCGAACAGCACGTCGCCGACGAACGCGAGTTTCTCGGCGGCCGCATGAAAGACCACGTGCCCGGGCGTGTGCCCGGGGCAGTGCAGCACCTCGAATTCCAGCTCCCCGACGCTGACGCGGTCGCCCTCGGCCAGCCAGCGACCGGGCGTGAAGCCGTCGCAGCGCGGTTGCCCAAACATCCGCGCCTGTTCCGTCAGCGCGTCTATCCAGAACTGGTCGCCCGGGTGCGGGCCCTCGATCGGCAGGCCGAGGTCGCGGTGCAGCTCCGCGACGCCTCCGGCGTGATCGATGTGCGCATGCGTGAGCAGGA
>DATIRA010000203.1:0-3498 GCA_035470225.1 Steroidobacteraceae bacterium
GGAGGGCTACAAGGTCGTGACGATGGACGAGGCCTGCGAGAAGGCCGATATCTTCGTCACCGCCACCGGCAACCTGAACGTGATCAACCACGACCACATGCGCCGGATGAAGCACCAGGCGATCGTGTGCAACATCGGGCACTTCGACAGCGAGATCGAGATCGCGTCGCTGAAGCAGTACCGCTGGGAGAACATCAAGCCGCAGGTGGACCACGTGATCTTCCCGGACGGCAAGCGGCTGATCGTGCTGGCGGAATGCCGGCTCGTGAACCTCGGCTGCGCGACGGGGCATCCGTCGTTCGTGATGTCGAACTCGTTCACGAACCAGGTGCTGGCGCAGATCGATTTGTTCCGCCACGGCGAGCGCTACGAGAAGAAGGTCTATGTGCTTCCGAAGCACCTGGACGAGAAGGTGGCGCACCTGCACCTCGAGCGGATCGGCGCTGCACTGACGACGCTGACCGAAGAGCAGGCGAACTACATCGGCGTGCCGGTGGCAGGCCCGTTCAAGCCGGATCACTACCGGTACTGAGCGAGCGGCCGGGCTCAGGGCTCGGAGTTCAGGGCGGGGGCGGATCCGGGACCTTCCCGGATTCGCTCCCCGATACTCGCTCGGTCCGGGAAGGTCCCGGACCTGCCCCCGCTGGCTGGCGTCCTGGTACGCACTCGACCCGACGAAGACTCGGTCCAGCCCAACCCTTGACGCCGCGGCACCTGGTCGGGTCGCCGCGAACAAAGCGAGTATCGGGGAGCGACTTCGTGGCGATCCGACCAGGTAGCGCAGCTGCGGACCTCAGCGCTTGCGAGCCAGCGTCAGTCCGTCGCCGATCGGCACCAGGCTCAGGTCGATCCGCTCGTCACGCTGCAGCGCCTCGTTGAAATGCCGCAACGCGGCCGTGTCCGGATCCGACACCTCCGGGTCCGCCACCCGGCCCGACCACAGCACGTTGTCGACGGCCAGCAGGCCACCGGGCCGCAGCAGTTCCAGCACGCGCTCGTAGTACGCGAGATAGCTCTCCTTGTCGGCATCGATGAAGGCGAAATCGAAGTGACCCGCCTCCCCTTCCTCGACGAGCCGGTCGAGCGTCTCGAGCGCCGGCGCGATCCGCAGGTCGATCTTCGGCTCGACTCCGGCCTCCCGCCAGTAGCGCCGGGCGACCGCGGTCCACTCCTCGCTGACGTCGCAGGCGACGATACGCCCATCCTCCGGCAGAGCCAGCGCGGTGACCAGCGACGAGTAGCCCGTGAACACGCCGATCTCCAGGCAGCGCCTCGCCCCGATCAGCCGCAGCAGCAGGAACATCAACTGTCCCTGCTCGGGCGATATCTGCATCCGCGCCATTTCCTGCCGCGCCGTTTCCTGCCGGAGCCGGGCGAGCAGTTCCGGCTCGCGCAGCGAGACGGACAGCAGGTAGTCGTACAGGGCGTCCGTGAGGACGATCGAGCGTCTGGACATGGCGCTACCTCGTTCGGTCCGCGTTCTGCGATGATCGGCAGGATTATGGGACCACGCCCCGAGCTGCCGCCAACCCGATGACCGTCGATTCGATCCGGCTCGTCCAGTTCACGGACACGCATCTTCGCGCGGACCCGCTGGGCCGCGTCCGCGGCGTAGCAACGCTGCCGAGCCTCCGGGCGTGCCTCGAGCATGCGAAGCGGCGTTGTTTTCCCGCCGATCTGCTCGCAGTGACCGGCGACCTCGTGCAGGACGAGCCCGAAGGCTACGGAGTGCTCGAACTGCTGTTCGACCGGCTCGGGGCACCGGTGCTGCTGATCCCTGGTAACCACGACGAGCCGGCTGAAATGCAACGCCGCTTCGTGCAACCACCGTTCCAGGTGGGCGGCGCGATCGAGCTCGGCGGCTGGGCCGTCGTGATGCTCTCGACCTGGTACGCCTCTTCCGAGGACGGCGAGGGCAGGCTCGGTGACGGGCAGTTGCGCGTGCTCGAGCAGGCCCTCACGAAACACGCCGGCCGGCACGTGCTCGTCTGCCTGCATCATCCGCCCGTGCTGATGGACGCGCCGGGGCTGGACGCACTCGGCCTGCTGGACGCGCAGGACTTCTTGGCCGTGATCGACCGCCACCCGGCCGTTCGCGGGATCGCCTGGGGGCACGCCCACCAGTCGCTGGACCTGTATCGTGGTGCGCTGCGCCTGATGTGCACTCCGGCCACCTGCATGCAGTTCGGACCGCGCCAGCCCGGCTTCGTCGTGGACGACAGACCGCCCGGTTACCGCATCATCGACCTGCATGCCGACGGCGGCATCGCCTCGGAAGTTGTCTGGCTCGAGGGCTACCAGCAGTGAATGCGGCCGCGCGACGACATCGGAGCGCCGGCAGCATCGCACTCTGCGCAGCCGCGGGCCTGCTCGGCATCGGGGCACCCGCGGACGCGCGCGACCGCCACACGCTCTGGACGGTCGACGGTGAGCAGAACACGGTCTACCTGCTCGGATCGATCCATGTGCTCAGGGCCGGCGACGACGGGCTGCCTCGGGTAGCCGAGGACGCCTACGAAGACGCCGAGCAGCTCGTGATGGAAATCGACCTCGACGACGCGTTTGCCGGCGACGCCGCCGCGCTGCTCGGGGCGATGCAACGGATGGCGCTGCTGCCCGAAGAGGAGAGCCTGCGCGAGGTGCTGGGCGCCGACTACGACACGATCAACGCGCGCGCCCGCGAGGCTGGTCTCGATCTGGCGCTGCTCGATCGCTTCGCGCCCTGGTTCGTGGCGGTCACGCTGCTGCAGCTCGAGCTCGCGAAGCGAGGGTTCTCGCCGGAGCTCGGCGTCGAGCAGGGGCTGGCGGCGCGCGCCGTCGCCGACGGCAAGCCGATACTGGGACTGGAAACCGCGGAGCAGCAGTTCGCCGTGCTCGCGGGCCTCCCGATGCCGATGCAGAAGCAGTTCCTGGTGATGACGCTCGAGGATGCCGCCGGGCTCGACGCGCAGATCGATGAGTTGATGCGAGCCTGGCGCGACGGGGACTCCGACGCGCTCGCGCGGCTGCTGTCGGAAGAGTTCGACGAGTTCCCGGAGCTCTACAAGCCGCTCACCGAGGATCGCAATCGCGCCTGGCTCGGGCAAATCGTCGACCTGCTCGACGATCGGGACGACTACCTGGTGGTCGTCGGCGCGCTCCACCTGGTGGGCCGCAACAGCGTCGTGGACCTGCTGCGGCAGCGCGGGTACGAGGTGACGCAGCAGTAGTCCCTCGGCGCCGCTCGCGCGGCTCACCGTGAAGCCAGGGCACTTCGGGCAAGCCGGAGCACGCGCACGGGACGCCGTAATTCCTTCCATGGAGGCTCCGGGCTCGGCATCCCTGCCTCGCACGGCCCGTGCGCATGCTCCGACTTGCCCTCGTGCGCCCAGCAACGCCGCGGTAACCTGGACGGCGCCGTGACTCGCGGGTTACCGGAAGCCCGCGCGGGCCGTCGCGCGCCATGGACGGCGCGCGCGGAGCCCACAGGGACGTGCTCGTGGCGTCCCGCTCGGGCTT
>DATIRA010000204.1:0-6996 GCA_035470225.1 Steroidobacteraceae bacterium
GACCGCGCGAATCGCGGGCTCCGCGAGCGGCGCGATCCGCACGTACCACTGGTCCGTGAGCCAGGGCTCCAGCACGGCCCCGCTGCGGTCTCCCCGCGGCACCGGCAGCGTGTGCGGCTCCGTCTTCTCTAGCAAGCCGGCAGCGTCGAGGTCCGCTACCACGCGTTTGCGGGCCTCGAATCGATCCAGGCCACGGTAGCGCGGCGGGACCTCCTCGTTCAGCGCCGCGTCGGCCGTCAGTATGTTGATCATCGGCAGGTCGTGCCTGCGGCCGATCTCGTAGTCATTGAAATCGTGCGCCGGAGTGATCTTGACGCAACCGCTGCCGAACGCGGGATCCACGTATTCATCGGCGATGACGGGAATGAGCCGGTCCGCGAGCGGCAGGCGGATCTCGCGGCCCACGAGGTGGCGGTAGCGCTCGTCCTCGGGATGCACGGCGACGGCGGTATCGCCGAGCATGGTCTCGGGGCGCGTCGTGGCTACGACCAGCTGCCCCGAGCCGTCGGCCAGCGGATAGCGAAGATGCCACAGGTGCCCGGCCTCGGTCTCCGCGACCACCTCGAGGTCCGATAGCGCCGTGTGAAGCACGGGGTCCCAGTTCACGAGCCGTTGCCCGCGGTAGATGAGATCCTCCTCGTAGAGCCTGACGAAGACCTCAGTCACCGCGGCCGAGAGTCCCTCGTCCATCGTGAAGCGCTCGCGGGACCAGTCGACCGAGTCGCCGAGCCGGCGCATCTGCCGGCTGATCGTGCCGCCGGAGTGTTCCTTCCAGTTCCAGACGCGCTCAACGAAGCGCTCGCGTCCGAGCGCGTGACGCGAGCTGCCCTCGGCTTCGAGTTGCCGCTCGACCACCATCTGCGTCGCGATTCCGGCGTGGTCAGTGCCCGGCTGCCACAGCGTGCGGTCGCCCTCCATGCGATGGAAGCGTGTCAGCGCATCCATCAGCGTGTGCTGGAACGCGTGACCCATGTGCAGCGTGCCCGTCACGTTCGGCGGCGGGATCATGATGCAGTAGGCGGGGCCGTCGCCGCCCGGAGCGAACCAGCCGCTCGATTCCCAGTGCGAGTAGATCCGGCTCTCGATGTCGCCGGGCGAATAGCTCTTGTCCATCGCGATCAGTTCGGACGTCGCGATCCGCGAAAATGCTCGTCGATGACCGTCGCCACCAGCGCCGGCAGATCGGCCCGCAGGCGGTCCGAGACGTGCTCGAGCAACAGCGCCTCGAGGTCGCGACAGGCGTTGTGAACCAGCTCGTCGGTGTGTTCGTTGATCGCAGTCGTCAGCTGCGCCTCGAGCTCGCCGAGCAGGCGCTCGGTCTCGTCCGTCGACGGCGCCGCGAGCGCCTCGTCGTCGACGAAGTCGGTGAGCACGGGGATCGGGTCGGTTGCGTTGATCATCGGCGCCACCAGCGGTCAGAGATCGTGCGTGTCCAGAGTGAATCCCGCTTCGCGATAGCTCCGCCAGCGCGACCGGGCCATTTGCCTGTCCTCGTCGCCTGCCCCGACGACCTCGCAGATTCTGGCATAGCTACCGGGCTCCTCGGGCAGGTTCGGTCCCAGATTGATGAGTACGTCGCGATGCGTCGCCGGCGGCGACCCGCTGCCGACCAGCACCGGCGTCGCGGCGGCGAACTCCGGGTCGGCGGGCCATGCGCCGTGCGGGACGAAGCTCCGGTCGCTGAACGTCCACAGCAATTCATCGAGTTCGGCCGCCTCCGGCGGACCGGAGGCGAGCACGCTGACCTTGAGCCGCTGCTCGCAGGCTTTCTCGGCCAGGCGGCAGGCGGTGAGCAGTCGCGAGCGGTTCTCGGCCGATCCCAGCAGGTAGAAGTCGACTTTCGTGCCGGCCGGCATCAGTGGTGGTTGATCAGGAAGTCGACCAGCATTGGTACCGGGCGCCCGGTGCTGCCCTTCCTCGCGCCGGTCAGATAGGCGGTGCCGGCGATGTCCAGGTGCGCCCAGCGCAGGCCATCAGTGAATTTCGCCAGGAAGCAGGCCGCCGTGATCGCGCCGCCTTCGCGGCCGCAGGAGTTGGTGAAGTCTGCGAAGTTGCTCTTCAGCTGCTCGTGGTACTCCTCGCCCATCGGCATGTGCCAGACGCGGTCCTCGGCGCGGCGACCCGCCGCGACGATCTGCTCGGCCAGGTGGTCGTCGTTGCTCATCACCGCGCTCAGGTGCGGGCCGAGCGCGACCACGCAGGCGCCGGTCAGCGTGGCCACATCGACGACCACCGCCGGTTTGAAGCGACGGGAATAGGTCAGCGCATCGCAGAGTATCAGTCGCCCTTCGGCGTCGGTATTGATCACTTCGATCGTCTGGCCGGACATGCTGTGGACGATGTCGCCGGGCTTGGTGGCACGCCCGCTCGGCATGTTCTCGCAGGCGGCGATGAGCCCGATCACGTTGGCGGCGAGGCCGATCTCGGCCGCCGCCTTCAGTGCGCCGAACACGCTGGCCGCGCCGGTCATGTCGAACTTCATCTCGTCCATGTTCTGTGGTTGCTTCAGCGAGATGCCGCCGCTGTCGAAAGTCACGCCCTTGCCCACCAGCACCACCGGCGCCTCGCCGGACTTGCCGCCCTCGTGGCGGATCACGATAAGCCGGGCCGGCTCCTCGGTGCCGGCAGTAACGGACAGGAACGCTCCCATCTTCAGCCTGCGCAGGTCTTTCTCGTCGAGCACCTGGACCTTCACCGAAGCGTGCTCCCGGGCGAGCTGCCGGGCCTGGCGGGCGAGGTAGGACGGCGTGCAGACGTTGGCCGGCAGGTTGGCCAGGTCACGCGTCAGCGACATTCCGGCCCCGATCCCGCGTCCATGGGCCAGCCCGTGCTCGGCCTGCTTCACCTGGCCCCGGTCGCCGACCGCGATCGAGAAGGACTTCAGGGCCGGAGGCGTCTCTTTGCGCGTGCTGCGGATCGCAGGCACCCGGTACAGCGTCGCCGTGACCGCCTCGGCAGCCAGCCGGCCCAGGTAATAGCTGTCCGTGTCAGCTACCGGCTCGACGGACAGGTAGCTGACGGCATCGCGGGCGCCGGATTTCGCCAGCAAGGCAGCGGCCGCAGCCACCGCCTTGCGGTACTGCTTGCGCCCGAACTGGTCCTTCTTGCCGAGTCCGACGACCAGGACCCGCTGTACCGGGCCCTTTTCCGGATGCAGCAGAATGGCCTCCGCGGGCTTGCCGCGCAGGTCGCCGCGCTTCACGAGCCTGCCGAGCAGGCCGCCAAGCGACCGGTCGAGCTCGGTCGTCGCCGTCCCGAGCTCACCCGACTCGTAGACTCCAACGATGGCGCATTCAGTGCGCCTGCGGGATGCCGAGCCACTCACGGCATGGAATTTCATGCGCCATTTCCTTTGCACTGATAATCGGTCCGTGCAGCGGCCAGCGTGAGCCGTGCAGCCCGCTGTTCCGCCCGCTAAACTGACCGCGCGCCCGAGTCCGTCCCGCCTTCCACTGGTGCGACGTGCGACGCGCGAGCCGAGAAGTCTACCTTCTCCAGCCCGGAGCCGCGACCTGTGCTGAGCCGCCTCGACCGATACCTGCTGCGCGAGGTCACGACGACATTCGTGGCAGTGACGGGCGTGCTGCTGGTGATACTGCTGTCGGGTCAGCTGGCCAAGGTGCTCGGCCAGGCGGCCCACGGCAACTTCCCCGGGGGGGTGATAGCAGACCTGATCGGGCTGGCCACGCTGCAGCAGCTGACCGTGCTGGTTCCGGTCGGGCTGTTTCTCGGCATCGTGCTCGCGCTCGGAAGGCTCTATCACGAGTCCGAAATGACGGCCATGGCGGCCTGCGGCGTGGGGCCGGCACAGGTGTACAAGCCCATCCTGCTGCTCGCTGCGGTCGTGGTCATAATGTTGTCGGTGCTCTCGTTCCGGGTCGTGCCCGCCGCCGGTGCGCTGGCGCAGGAGATCCGCATCCAGGCGATGCGCTCGGCGCAGTTCGGCGCGCTGGAGCCCGGGCGTTTCAGGAGCTTCGGCAGTGGCGACGCGGTCTTCTACGCCGAGCGCGTGGACAAGCAGGGCCGTCTGTACGGCGTGTTCGTGCAGCGTCGGTCGGACGACCGCGTGGAGCTCGCCGTCGCGGAGCGGGCGGAGCAGCGCGGTGCCGGACAGGCCGAGCAGGAATTCGTGCTTTACAACGGACGGCGCTACGAGGGTGTGCCCGGCCGGCCGGAATGGCGGATCGTGCAATTCGCCGAGCATGGCATAACGGTGCGGCTGCCCGATCTGAAGTCGAAGAAGGAAAAGCAGGCGGAGAAATCCACCCGGGCGCTGCTCGGGTCGGATGACGGCGCGGACCGTTCCGAGCTGGCATGGCGCTTCGCCGTGCCGGTGATGGCGCTGGTGCTGACCACGCTCGCGGTGCCGCTCGCCCGGTTGCGTCCGCGCGAGGGCCGCTTCGCCCGCGTCGGCCTCGCGGTGCTGGCGTATTTCCTGTACTCGAACCTCGTTGCGACCGTGCGCGTCTGGATCGAGAAGGACGCACCGGGCAGCGCGCTCGGGCTGTGGTGGGTACACCTGCTTCCCGTGTTGCTCGCCGGCTGGCTGCTGTGGCGCCAGGAGCGTCCGGGCAGGCTGTTCGACCGGAGAGCGGGCGGGGCGGGCTGAGATGACGACGCTGGCGCGCTACCTCGTCCGCAACGTGCTCGGTTACACCGCGCTGGTGTTGCTGGTGCTGCTGGCGCTGGGGGCGTTGTTCCTTTTCATCGGCCAGCAGGATGACATCGGCGTCGGGACCTACACCGTCACCGACGCGCTGCTCTTCGTGGCGCTGAACCTGCCGACCTACCTCGCGCAGCTGATGCCGGTCGGCGCGCTGATCGGGGCGTTGCTCGCGCTGGGCAACCTCGCGCGCGGCAGCGAGCTCGTCGTGATGCGCGCCTCGGGAGTGACGACGCTGCAGTTCTGCCGCTGGCTGGGGCTCGCCGGGCTGGTGCTCACGGCGCTGATGGTCATGCTCGGCGAGTTCGTCGCGCCGCCGCTGCAGAAGTACGCGAAGCAGCTCAAGGTGTTCAGCAAGTACAGCGAGTTCAGCTTCGCCGGCAATCGCGGCGCCTGGATCCGCGACGGCAATGCGATCATCAGCGTGGACCAGCAGTCGGCACGCACGACCTACGGAGGCGTGCAGCTGTTCCGTTTCGACCCGGAGCGGGCGTTGCTCAGCGTCGGACGGGCGGCGAGCGCGAGCGTGGACGAGGATGGCAGCTGGCGGCTGGACAAATACACCGAGACGCGTTTCGTGGCGGAGGGCACCGACGTCTCGGACGCGCCGCTGTTCGATGTCTCCTCTTCGCTGTCGGCGGATTTCCTCGGCCTCGCAGCACTCGAGCCCGAGGCGATGAGCATGCGCGAGCTGCTCGCCTACGTGGGCCACCTGAAGCAGAACGACCTGGATGCGAAGCACTTCGAAATCGCATTCTGGTCGCGTGCGGCCCGCATGCTCGCGGGGGTGCTGGTCGTGATCCTCGCGTTGCCTTTCGCGCTGGGCCCGATGCGCTCGGCGGGGCAGGGCACGCGCACGGTCGTCGGCATCCTGATCGGGGCGGGCTTCGTGCTGCTCGCGCAGACGGTCGAGAACAGCGGCCAGCTGTTCGACCTGCCGGCCTGGCTCGTGGGCTGGGCGCCGACCGCGCTGCTCGCGGTGCTGACGGCTGCGCTGCTGCTGCGGGCCCGCTGAGGCGGGGCGGATCAGGCGGGACGCTTCGGGCGCTGGTGCTTCGGAACGAGCACGACGCGGGTTCCGCTCAGCATGTCGTGCCAGGCACGCTTGCCGGGATCGACCAGGATCCACAGGAAGCCCAGCCCAAGCGCCAGAAGTGACAGCAGCGCCGCCGCGAGTCGCCGGATCACATCGCTCCACTCGAGCAGTCCGCCATCCTGCCGCTCGACCTTGAGCCGCCACGACTGCATGCCGAGCGTCTGCCCGCGCCGGGTCCAGAAGAGTCCGTAGAACGCGATCACGATGCCGACCAGCAGCGCGCGGTACGCTGCCCCGAGCGCCGGATGGCTCGAGGTGGTGATCGCCTCGCCGCCCGTGAGTGGCAGCAGCAGACTGGTCGCGACCATGGCAAGCGCGACCAGCAACAGCGCGTCGTACACGATCGCGGCAAGCCGGCGCAACAGGCCGGCCGGGGGCGGCGCAGGCTGGGTCTGCATCGGTGTGTTGATGCCGGCGCGCCTAGAACTTCTCCGGCCGCAGCACGCTGACGTCCTGCATGAACAGGATCATCGCGTAGTGGTCGTAGAAACGCTCGCGCAACCGGCCGGCGATGCGCGCGGCGAGCTCGGGCTCGCAGATCACCTCGAGGCGGATGTTGCCCTGCTGGGTCCACTCGGAGCTGCGCAGGCCGCGGCTTCCCTTGCCGCGGGCGTCCGAGATCGTATAGCCGCGAGCGCCCAGCGACTCGATCTCGGCGATCAGTTCCCGCTCGAGCGCAGCTTCGGTGATCACGGTCAGCAGGCGACGCGAAAATTGCTGCATCGGGCTCGGGCCTCAGGGGACGAAGGCAAGCGACATGCGCTCGTAAAGCGGAATGCCGACGATGATGTTGAACGGGAACGTGACCGCCAGCGAGCAGGTCAGCGACAACGCAGGGTTGGCCTCCGGGACGGCTGTGCGCATTGCGGCCGGCGCGGCGATGTACGACGCGCTCGCTGCGAGCGTCGCCAGCAGGATCGTGCCCCCGGTCGACAGCCCGAGCGCTCGGCCGAGCAGTGTGCCGAGCACGGCGCCGAACAGCGGTGCCGCGACGCCGAAGGCCACCAGGAACGCGCCGTAGCGACGCAGCGTACCAAGCTGCGCGGCGGCGATCAGCCCCATCTCCAGCAGGAACAATGCAAGGATGCCTTTGAACAGGTCGAAGAAGAACGGCTTGATCGACGCCGTCCACTCGGGTCCGGCCAGCCAGCCGATCACGAGACCGCCGACCAGCAGCACGACGCTCTTGCCGAGGAACAGTTCCCGGGCGAGGCGTCCCCAGGCCACGCCCTTCGCC
>DATIRA010000205.1:0-3740 GCA_035470225.1 Steroidobacteraceae bacterium
GACGGCGACGTGCTGAGTGAGATCCCTGCCGTGTACCGGGCCCTCGAGCAGGAGGCCTGGTCCAACGCCGCGGCGATACTCACTACGCAGCAACTCGAGGAGCTGAAAGGCATGATCGCCGACTGGCGAGCGCAGAACCCCAAGGTGACGCTGGTGGGGTTCGTCCACTTCGCGGAGTTTGCGCAGGCGGCAGGTTGGCAGCCGCAGGTACAAGCGGCGCCGGGCAGCCTGTTCGGGCTGCTGGGCCTGGACCCACTGGCCGGGCTCGATCCCGCCGTGCGGCAGATCGAGCAGACCCGCCTGCTCGCAGAGCGCGTGATCTTCTACATGCAGCGCGTGCCGTACCTGGTGGACCTGCAGACGGAGCGGGTGATCGCGCAGGCCACGCTGGCTCCCGAGGTCGAGCGCGCCAACGCCAGTCTGGAGCGGGCGAGCCGCGCGATGCTGCAGTTCGCGGACGTCACCGCTCGCCTGCCGGACGACTTCGCACGGGAGCGCGACGAGCTGCTCCGGCAGCTGTCGGGCGAGATGCTCCGACAGGAGACCGAGCTGCGGGAGCTACTCGCCCAGCTGCAGACGACGCTGGCCGCGGGCTCGCAGACCGCTGCAGCAGTCGACACGGCGGTCGTTTCGCTGGACCGGCTGCTGGCACGGTTCCCGCGCCGGGAGCCCGGCCAGACCGCGGCAGGCCGGCCGTTCGACATCACCGAGTATTCGGCCGCCGCGGCGGAGTTCACGGCCACGGCCCGGCAGCTCACCGAACTGATGGAGGCATTGGGCAAGGAGGGCGAAACGCTTGCGGCCGCGGTCTCGGGTGGCGTGACAGCCGGGCGGGACCTCGTCGATTACCTGTTCTGGCGCACCCTGCTGCTCGGCCTGCTGCTGCTGGCAGGCGCGGTCGTCGCGGCGCTGGCCTATCGCGCGATTGCCGGCAGGCTGGCGCGGCGCTGACGCAGTGCTGAGACCGGGGGACCGCGTACACTCGAGCCTCCGCTCGAGCCGATTGGGCTGGCCGGACGACGGGCCTCGGATCGGGCGCCCGTTGAGCCGTCAGTACGCCACCGGTTCCTCTCGTACACTTTCGGTGGCGATCGCGGACGTGGCATCGGTGGATGTCAGCCGTCCGCTGCGGTGCATCGGCAGGCTGCTGCGATGGGTTTGGCGCAGCTGGCGGGGTTCGAGCTTTCGACTGGTCGCGGAGTTGTGAGCATGGTCAAGGCGGTGCTGGGCATCATCGGTGGATCGGGCCTCTACGACCTGCCGGGTCTCGAGGAGGTCCGCGAGGAACGTGTTCGCACGCCCTGGGGCGAGCCCTCCGATGCGCTCGTGTTCGGGCGCGTGGCCGGAACGTCGGTCGTCTTTCTGCCGCGGCATGGACGTGGCCATCGGCTGTCGCCCAGCGACATCAACTACCGGGCCAACATCGACGCGATGAAGCGGGCCGGGGTCACGGACCTGGTGTCGTTTTCGGCCTGCGGCTCGTATCGCGAGGAACTCGGTCCCGGGACTTTCGTGCTGGTCGACAATTTCGTCGATCGGACCATCCACCGGCAGAGCTCGTTCTTCGGTGCGGGCTGCGTCGCACACGTCTCGTTCGCGCATCCGGTCGGGCCCGCGCTGCAGGGCCTCGTGGCGGATGCGGCGCAGGCCGAGGGCATCCGGTTCAGTCGCGGCGGCACGGCCGTCTGCATGGAAGGTCCGCAGTTCTCTACGCTGGCCGAGTCGCTCGGTTACCGGCAGCAAGGCCATGACGTCGTGCACATGACCTCGATGCCGGAGGCGAAGCTCGCACGCGAGGCGGAGATCACCTATGCAGTCGTCGCGATGGTGACCGACTACGACTGTTGGCATCCGACCCACGGGGCGGTCGACGTCAAGGGCCTGCTCTCGGTCATGGAGGCGAATCGAGACAAGGCGCGGCGGCTGTTCGCGAGGCTCGCACGAGATTTCCCGGCGGAGCACGTCCCCTGCCCGCAGGGGTCCGACCGGGCGCTCGATGGCGCGATCATCACGCATCCTTCGGCACGCGATCCGGCGCTGCTTGCGAAGCTCGATGCCGTCGCGGGACGTGTGCTCGACTGCAGCAGCTGAGGGGTCGGAAGCCGGCATGCGCATCAACGGCGAAAGCTACCGCACCATCTTCGTCGCGCCGGATGGCTGGACTGTCTCGGTGATCGACCAGACGCGGCTGCCATTCGAATTCGAGCTGCTGCAGCTTCGCACCGTCGAGCAGGCCGCCGATGCGATCCGCCGGATGGTCGTGCGTGGCGCGCCGCTGATCGGCGTGACGGCGGCGTACGGCGTCGCGCTCGCGATGCGGGCGGATCCCGGCGACGACAGCCTGCAGGCGGCGCTGGAGCGGCTCGCGGGAACCCGGCCGACCGCGGTGAACCTGCGGTGGGCGCTCGAGCGGGTCGCCACGGTGCTGCGCGGCAGCCCGAAGAGCGAGCGCGTCGAGCGGGCCTACGACGAGGCAGCGAGGATCGCCGAGGAGGACGTCGCAGCCTGCCAGGCCATCGGCCAGCACGGGCGTGCCGTGCTCGACGCGCTCGGCGAGACACGCGGCGGCGGGCCGCTGCGGATTCTCACTCACTGCAATGCCGGCTGGCTCGCCTGCGTGGACTGGGGCACGGCGCTTGCGCCGGTCTATGCCGCGCACGAAGCGGGCGTCGCGGTCGAGGTGATCGTCGATGAAACCCGCCCGCGCAACCAGGGGGCTGCCCTGACCGCGTTCGAGCTGGCGGCGCACGGCGTCCCTTACAGCGTCGTCGCGGACAATGCGGGCGGGCACCTGATGCAGCGCGGGCTCGTCGACGCGTGCATCGTCGGCAGCGATCGCACGACCGCCGCCGGCGACGTGGCCAACAAGATCGGCACGTACCTGAAGGCGCTTGCGGCGATGGACAATGCGGTGCCGTTCTATGCCGCGCTGCCGTCCTCGACGATAGACTGGGCCATCGAGGACGGTCTCGGGAGCGTGCCGATCGAGCAGCGCTCCGGACGGGAGGTAACCCACGTGTGGGGACGCAGCGAGGACGGAAGGCGCATCGAGGTCGAGGTCGCGGCACCGGGCAGCAGCGCGCTCAATCCGGCCTTCGACGTCACGCCTGCGCGACTCGTGACCGGGATCATCACGGAGCGTGGCGTGACGCCAGCCACGCGTGAGGGATTGCTGGCGCTGTTTCCGGAGCGCCGTCCGGCGTGTGCCGAATGAGCAAGCGTGCTTTCGAATCGCGCGAGGCGATCGTAGCCGTCGCGCAGGCGCTGGACGACGCCGGACACATGCCCAACAAGTCCGGCAACGTGTCCTGCCGAAGCGCGGGCGGCATGCTGATCACGCCGTCGGGCGTGCCCTATCGCGAACTCGCGCCGCAACTGCTCGTCGAGCTCGGGCTCGACGGGACTGTCGTCGCGGGGGCAGCGGGACTGCGTCCGTCGTCGGAGTGGCCGATGCACGCGGCCGTGTACGCGCACCGGCGCGAGTTTTCGGCCATCATCCATACACACAGCCCCTGCGCGACGGCGCTTGCCTGCGCGCATCGCGGCATCCCGGCCTTCCACTACATGATCGCGCTGGCGGGTGGTGAGATTCGCTGCATGCCGGATGCGACCTTCGGTACCGCCGAGCTCGCCGAGCGTGCCGTTCAGGGTCTGGAGCAGCGCCGGGCGACGCTGCTCGCGAACCACGGTGTCGTTGCTGCAGGCCGCTCGCTGAGCGAGGCGCATTCGGTGGCGCTGGA
>DATIRA010000206.1:0-6172 GCA_035470225.1 Steroidobacteraceae bacterium
GGTTGTCATTGCCGCGAATCTATCATGCGAGCATCGAGGTCGACTTCCATCATCTCGACGCAGAGCACCTGCCTTTCGAGGACGCGAGCTTCGATACCGTCGTCAGCACGATGACGCTGTGTTCCATCCCGGATGCTCCCCATGCACTGGCCGAGATCCGGCGTGTGCTCAGGCCGGGCGGGAAGTTCGTCTTCATGGAGCATGGTCTTGCGCCCGAGCCGCGGGTCGCACGGCTGCAGCGGCGACTCGAGCCCTACTGGAAGCCGATGGCCGGGGGCTGTCACCTTGCTCGACCGATACGGCAGCTGGTCGAGCAGTCGGGTCTCGCGATCACCGAGGTGCAGAGCAATTACCTCCGCAAGACTCCACGATTCGTCGGGTACCTGACCGAAGGCCTCGCCGAGCGCGTCTAGTCCCGGGGCCGGGCCGGCGGTCCTCCGTCGTCGATGCCAGACAACGCGTGTTTCAACGATTCGACCCGCTCACCGTAGCGCCACTCCGCAGCTGTCAGCGTCGCCGGATCGACCCAGCGCAGGTCCGTGACCTCGCCCCGCGACCACCACCGCAGCGGCGGATCCGCGACGGATGCCTGCGGTTCAGTGAGCACGCAGTGGTAGACATTGCCCAGTCCCGGCAGGGGCTCAAGGACCGTGACGCGGAGTCCCGTTTCCTCCCAGGTCTCCCGTTGCGCGGTGCATCGCGCGTTCTCGCCACGCTTCGCCATGCCGCCCGGTAGATCGAGCTTCCCGCTGTACAGATGCCGGATCACGAGCAGGCGATGCTGTTCGAGAATCGCGCAGGCTGCCGACGCGCTGTCGGTGAACGCGTACGCCGGCTGCAGCTCACAGGCGGGGCGCAGCGCCGCGCATCCGCCGGTCGCGAGCAGCGTTGCGATCAGTGCCGTGCGGCGGATCATCGCGGAATTATGCTGCAGCGCATGATGACCGGGGCCGCAAAGCAGCGTAAAAAGGTGCGTGCTTCGCTAAGGGCGCAGCCAGGGGGATACCGATCCTGAGTGGGGATGCCCGAACGGGGGGTTCAGGGCCGGTCAGGGAAGGCCGCAAGAGACAGAGAAGCCGCGTACAGCATTCGCCGTCCGCGGCTTCTCTGTTTTCGCAAGCTGGGGCGTCCCCGGAAACTACGAATCGTCGAAAAACGGTATCGTATACCGATGCGCAGGATCGGCAGCTCGCTCGCATTGATAACCCTGGCGCTGGCATCCGTCGCCGGCTGCGGCTGGGAGCACGACGGGACCGATTCCGTGTCCCGCCTGCTCGGCTCTGATCAGTTTGCCGCTGGTGGAATCCTGAACCTGACCGAACCGGTGGCCGGGGACGCCTTCCTCGCGGGTGGCCAGGTGGCCATTGCCACGCAGGTTGACGGCGACCTGGTCGCGGCGGGCGGGGAGGTCTCGGTCGGCGGAAACGTCGGCGACGACGTCTACGCCGCCGGTGGCACCGTCAGCCTGGACGCGATCGTCTCCGGGAACGCACGGATCGCCGGCGGCGACGTGATCGTCGGCCCTGCGACCGTAATCGCCGGCGCTGCATCGCTGACCGGAGGCCAGGTGCGGTTCGAGGGCAACACGCACGAATACCTGCAGGTATCGGCGGCCAGCATTGACCTGAACGGCGTCGTGCACGGGGACGCAGAGCTCCGATCCGGCGACCTCAACATAGGCCCCGAGACGCGCATCGGGGGCCGACTGGTCTACCACGGGCCCGACGAACCGAGCGTGCCGCCGGGTGCCGAGATCTCTGGCGGCATCGAGTTCCACGAGTCCGACGTGGACTTCTCGTTCGATTCGCCCGGCGACGGCCTGCACGACGCGGCCCGTGGGGTCGGCTCGTTCTTCTGGTTCCTGGGCGTATTCATCGCCGCAGCGGTATTCAACCTCGTCGTGCCGGGTTTCTCGCAGCGGGCAGCGCGGTTCGTCGGCAGTGATCCGCTGAAGAGCCTGGGTCTGGGCTTCGTCGTGCTGGTGTGCGTCCCGGTCCTGGTGATCCTGCTGCTGGTCACGGTGATCGGGATCCCGGTCGCATTGATTCTGCTCACCGCGTACCTGCTGCTGCTGTTCCTCGGCTGGCTGACCACGGCGACGTTCGTCGGCCAGAAGATCCTCGGCGTGTTCGGAGCGAATCGGGCAGCGACGAGCGGCTGGCGATTCCTGGCCCTGCTCGTCGCGCTGGTGTTGATCTGGTTCGCGGTGCGGATTCCCTACGTCGGTAACTGGATCCAGTTCGCGGTGCTGCTCGCAGGCATGGGCGCCCTGGTGCTGGCCGCCTGGAACCGCCGGGGGCCGCAGGCGCCGCAGCCTGCCGCCTGAATCGCGCGACGGCCTGGCAACGGCTTCCGGACATATGTCCTGGCGCGAGCGACTCCGCGAAACGGCCGCCACGCCCTGGCCGCCGGTGGGTAACGCAGCGGTGCTCGCCGCTGTGACCTTCGTGCTCTGGATGCTGCTGCAGGGGTCCTTCGGCGATCGCTGGACGCCCGTCCTGGACCACGCGAACCTCGCGTTCCACGAGGCCGGCCACGTGATCGTCGGCGTCTTCTCGGGCCGCCTCGCCGTCTATGGCGGCACGCTGTCCCAGCTGTTCTTCCCGCTGGCCGCGGCCTTCGCCTTCTGGTCTCGTCGCCACACCGCAGGTTTCGCGCTGTGCCTGGGCTGGGCCTGCCAGAGCCTGTTGAACGTCGCGACCTACATGGGCGATGCGCGCGCGATGGCGCTGCCGCTTATTGGTGGACTGGACCCGCAGACACACCACGACTGGCGGGAAATCCTCTCGCGCTGGGGCATGCTCGAGCTGGACACGGCGTGGGCTGCGCTCGCGAGGGTGGTCGCCTGGGTCGTCGGCCTGGGCAGCTGCGCATGGCTGTTCAGGCAGCGGGCGCGTGGCAAGGTCTGAGGTCCGGCGACTGCCGGTGAGGTGAGCGATGAACCACTGGCCGCACCTGCTGGCCTTTCTGGTCGGGGCCGGGCTGACCGTCCAGGTCGGCATGAACGCAACCGTGCGCGAGGCGCTGGGGTCGCCGATCCTGGCGAGCATCGTCAATTTCGTGATTGGCCTGCTCGCGCTCGCGGCGCTCGCGCTCGCCGGCGGCTCACGCATCCCGGCGGGTGGCCTCGCGGCCGTGCCGCACTGGGCCTGGCTGGCGGGCCTGCTCGGGGCCGGCTACGTGGCCGCGACGACGGTGCTCGGCCCGCGCCTCGGCGCAGCCGTCATGCTTGCGATCATCCTGTGCGGCCAGATGGCGGCCGCACTGCTCGTCGATCACCTCGGTGCGATAGGATTCCCGCAGAACCCCGTCACGCCGTCCCGTCTCGTTGGGGCACTGCTCCTGGTGGTCGGCGTGCTGCTCATCATGCGCCGTTGAGGATTAGACATGGCCCGGACCCCGTCGACGATGCTTCCGCTCGGGACTCACGCCCCGGCATTCCAGCTGCCCGATTTCCGAGGTCGCAGCCACGCGCTGGAGGATTTCGCCGGCTCACCGGCGCTGCTGGTAGCGTTCACCTGCAATCACTGCCCGTTCGTGAAGCACATCCGCACCGAGTTCGCCCGGTTCGCGAGCGAGTACGGGCCGCGCGGACTCGCAATCGTGGCCATCAACTCGAACGATCTCGATGCCTACCCGCAGGACGGACCCGCGGCGATGCGGCAGGAAGCCGAGGAATTCGGCTACGGCTTCCCGTACCTGCTGGACGAGACCCAGCAGGTGGCCAAGGCGTATCACGCTGCCTGCACCCCGGATTTCTTCCTGTTCGACGGGCAGCGGCGCCTCGTCTATCGCGGCCAGTTCGACGACAGCCGGCCCGGCAGCGACCGGCCGGTGACCGGCGCCGACCTGCGGGGCGCGGTGGACGCGGTGCTCGCCGGGCGCGAGGTGAATCCGGAGCAGATGCCGAGCCTCGGCTGCAACATCAAGTGGAAGCCGGGCGGAGCGCCCGACTACTCCGGCAACTGATCCGTCTCAGTGCGGCGCGCGCCGCGGCGGGAATTCGGCGACGATCCGCTTCGCCATGTCCACCAGCGTGCGCAGGCCGGCCTCGCGGGACGTGACGCGGCCTTCGCTTGTGATCCTGCCCCGCCAGAGCAGTTGGCCGGTGGCCGGGTCGTCCGCGAAAACGATCAGCGATCCCTGCCGCAGTGTCTGCTCCTCCGGCACCGCCGTGGCCGACAGCGGCGGCAGGTTGGCGCGGCCGGGATCCATCACCTCGCTGGGCAGGGGCGCACCGATGCGACGATCGTCTGCGATGACGAATTTCTGCGAGCCCGCGAGCTGGTAGCTGATCAGCATGTCGGCCGGACCGGATCCGGATGACCGCAGGTAGCCCTTGCCGAGCAGTCCTTCGACGATCGTCATGCGCAGCCGCTCGTCCGCGTCGGCCGAGAGCTTCGCACCGACCGGCACGCCCGTCGCGATGTCGCCGCTCTTCCAGGCGAAACTCGCCCGAGTCGCGATGTCCGCTTCGGGTGCCTCGAATTCATCGACGGCCCAGGGCGAGGCGCAGCCCGCAAGCAAGACCACGATCGCGGCAGTTGAAGCCAGCCCCGGCAGGTTCATTAGATACACCCAGGCCGGCGCAGCACCGGCAACCCTGATTGTGCACTGACCGGCACCGGGATGCGCCACCCGCACTCATCCCGTCGCGCAGCATGTGCTGGCGACGTCGCTGGCGCCAGCGAGACCCACGACCTGCCCGCGCCGCGTCCCCGGTCGATAGGTCGTGCAGCCTTTCACGCCCAGCGCGTGGGCGCGCTCGAACACAGTTGCGCAGGTGCCGGCGTTTGCGTCCGCGGGCAGAGTGATGGTCTTGGATATCGCGCCGTCCACCCAGGGCTGCAACACGGCCTGCATCCGCAGATGGGCCTCCGGGCTCAGTTCGGTCGCGGTCACGAAATGCCGGGGCAGTGGCTGATTGCGATGGCACTCGCGCCAGCGCCGCAGCGCCCAGTCCGTCGTCTCGAGGCTGACGGGTTCCCCGGTGCTGCTGAGAACGGTCCTGTGGCCCTCGAACTGAAAAACCGGTTCGATGCCGCTGGAAACGTTTCCGGCCAGCAGGCTGATCGTGCCCGCCGGTGCGATCGAGATCAGGTGGCTGTTCCTGATGCCCTGCCGGGAGATGCTGTCGCGCACCGCTGCAGGCAGCCGGCGCACGCAGTCGCCGGCCAGGTAGCGCTCGCGATCGAAGGCCGGAAAGGCGCCTTTCTCGGTCGCCAGATCGGCGGAGCTGGAGTATGCGACCGTGAAGATGCGGCGCATCGTGCGCCCTGCCAGGTCCCGTGCCGCATCGCTGTCGTAGTGCAGGCCGAGCACGGCCAGCGTGTCGGCGAGCCCCGTGATGCCGAGCCCGATCCTGCGGGTCGTGCGCGCCTCGGCGCCCTGTCGCGGCAGCGGATAGCGTGTCGCGTCGAGCACTGCGTCGAGGAAGCGCACGCCTTCAGGGACAGTCGCTTCCAGCGCTGCGATGTCGAGGCTTGCGCGCTTCGTGCAGGGGTCGCGGACGAAGCGGGTCAGGTTCAGCGAGCCGAGTACGCAGGCACCGTAAGGGGGCAGTGGCACTTCGCCGCAGGGATTCGTTGCGCTCAGGTCCTCGAGCCAGCGCAGGTTGTTGGCTCGGTTGATCGTATCGACGAAAAGCACGCCGGGTTCGGAGCTCGCATGGTTCGCGGTGACGAGGCGACTCCAGAGTTGCCGCGCGGGCACGACCCGGTGGACGCGGCAGGGCACGCTGCCCTCGCGTCCGGGCCACGATCGTGACACCAGTGTGGCCGGCCCGTCGTCGGCGTCGCTTGCCCCGACCGGAAACACCAGCGGCCAGGCCGCGTCGGAGCGCACCGCAGCGAGGAAATCATCGGTGACCAGCACCGACAGGTTGAAATAATGCAGCGCGCCCGGTTCCAGCTTCGCGTCGATGAATTCGAGCAGGTCCGGATGGTCGCAGCGCAAAGTGGCCATCATCGCGCCGCGCCGACCGCCCGAGGCGAGCACGGTCGCGCACATCGCGTTCCAGACGTGCATGAATGACACGGGACCGGAGGCGATCGTGCCGGCCGAAGTCGCCGAGTCACCCCTTGGGCGCAGTGTCGAGAAGTCGCAACCGATGCCGCCACCCTGCTGAAGCGTGACCGCGCTCTCCTCCAGCGAGCGGAAAATCCCCGCGATC
>DATIRA010000207.1:0-4984 GCA_035470225.1 Steroidobacteraceae bacterium
GTGATCGCCAGCACGGATTCCGGTTCGGCCACGGTCGCGAGCAAGCCGAGGAATCGCTGGCTCAGCAGCTCCGTCTTGCCGGAGCCCGCCGGCGCCTGGACGATGAAGCTGCGACTTACATCGAGCGCACGCTCCCTAGCGGCCGCATCGGCACGGCCGAGTTCACTCATCGTCACCACCCACTGCGCCAGCCGAACTTTCCGCGACCCGGCACAACGCCGGCAGCGGGCAGCGACGACAGGCCTCGCCCCTGTCGAAGGCGAGCTGCGCCTCGCCGTCGCGGAACTCCACCGCGAGCGCAGTGAGCCGCTCCCGCCAGGCTGCGAGCATCTCGTTCCAGCTCGCGAACTCACCGAGCGCGCCCTTGCCGTCGAGTGTGTCGAGTCCCGGAAACGTGTCGTTCGAGCGTGTTACGCCGACGTAGCCGGTGCCGCCACTGCGCACTCGGCCAAAAGCGATGGCCGAGACTCGCACTGCACCGAGAGCTTCCAGGTAAAGCGGCAGCTGCGGGAGACGGGGTCGCTCCCCGGTCCAGGCCCTGGGCTCCGCATCGGCACCGGTCTTGTAGTCGATCACGGCCAGGCTGCCATCCCCGAGCCGATCCACCCGGTCCGGTCGCAGCCGCAGCGGCAGGCCGCCGATCTCGAGTGCGACGTCCTCCTCGACGTGCTGTACCTGGAATCCGCTTCGCGCCTCGTCTGCGGCGAGCAGCTCCAGCGTCCGCAGCTCCAGCCACGCAGCCTCGATCGCGAGCAGGCCGCGCCCGACCTCGTCCGCATCCCGCAGCCGCGGACCGAAGCTATGCTCGATGGCACTGCGGACCAGCGACCGGCGCTCGGCACCCGTCAGCGCGGACAGACGCGCGTGGCTGTCGAGCGCACGCCATACCTCGGCAAGCGTCTCGTGCACGAGTCGCCCGCGCGTGGCGCTGTCGAGCCCCGGCGCAGGCTCATCTACCGGTCGCGCACCGAGCCGCAACTCCGCCTGGGCACGAAACGGGCAGGCCGCCTGCAGCTCGAGCACGCGCGCTCCGCCGCGCAGCGCCCCACGGCCCGACCAGGCGGGCATTCGTCCGTCCACGAGCCGCTCGAGCGCCGGCCGTGCCGCGAACAGCGCTGCGACGGCGTCGGTCGCCGGCCAGCTCGGCACCTCGGACAGCAACGGGGTTTCCGCGAGCAGTGCGCTCGGCAGCAACGGTGCATCGCGGTCGAACTGCGGGACGCTCAGGATGACCTCCTGTGCGCTGCCGGTCAGGGCCTCGAGCCGACCACGCGCCGCTTCGTGAGCCAGCGCGGGGCTGGCTCCTGGCACCCCGCGTAGCAACTGCCAGCGCCGCGGCAGGAACGGGTCCGGTGCCGATGGTCCGGGCCAGTGATCCGCATCGAGACCACAGATCCAGATCCCTTCGAAGCTCATGCCCGCGCATGTCTCTGGATCGATGACCAGCAAAGGCGCGCCCTGCTCCTCCGGCTCGAATAGCACGCGCTCCGCGAGCGCGCGCAGCGCGCGCAAAGCCGCGTGCCGCGACAGCGCTCCGAGCACGTCGTCGCTCGCCCCGAACTCTGCGAGCAGCCCCTGCCAGCGCTGCCAGCCCTGGTGTTCACGACTGTCGAGGTCCTCTCCCGGCCAGCCGACGGCGCCGAGCAGGTCATGGAACCGCTTAGACCATCCGCTCGGCTGATCACGTGTCGGCCAGACCGCAATCTGCTCGAGACCGCGCCGGGTCAGCCCGGCCAGCCTCGGGCAGTCACGCTGATCCGCAGCGGCCGCCAGCATCGGAAGCGCGACACCGAGGCGGCCATGCCGCCGTAGATGTGCGTCGAGCCGCGCGCGTGCGACCCCTTCGCTCGACGCTGCATCGCAGTAGTCGCTGCGCAGCAATCGCTCGCCGCTGGCCGGATCCTCGGCCCGGGCGAATGACTGCAACAGGCCCAGCGCCGCAACGATCGGCGGCTGTGCCGCCAGCGGGCGGGCGCAAGCCAGGTCGAAATGAGCAGTTCGTGCAACGGCCGCATCGCCCTGTGCTTCTGCGGGCGGGAAGATACGCTCCAAGCCGCGCCGGATCTGCTCGCGACGCAGCCTCAGATCCGGCACGACGATCGCGAGGCGCCGCCCGCGGGCACCGTCGAGCCTGCGGGCGGCCCAACGCGCCGCAGCCTCTATTTCCGCGTCACGGTCCTCGCAGCGAACCCAACCGACGGCGCCGTGCACGCGCGGCGGAGCGCCGAGGACGACGCCGACACCTGCCGTGCGAAGCCGCCCGAGGAACGCCTGCTGCTCAGCGGTATAGGAATCGAATCCCAGGAACCTGAGCCGGCTACCGGCCGCCTCGGGACTGACCGCAGCGGCGGCCTGCGCGGGATCCATCCACGGGCCGACATCCAGCCATTCACGGTAGGCATAAACCCAGTCCCGGAACGCCAGCCCTTCGCGGCCATCGGCCTCGGCCAGCGCCTCGGGCGGGATCAGGTACTCGTGCAGCAGACGCCAGGAACGGTAAGCGCTGCGTCCCAGGCCGGCGGGCGCGAGCAGTTCCCCCGTGGCCGGATGTCGACTCACGGCGCGCTCCCACCACATCTCCGCGGCCACGGCTGGAAGCCAGCGCCGGTCGAATCGGCCGGCGTCGCGGTCCCGGCGGAACATCCGCTCGATCAATTCACTCCAGGTGAGTATCGAAGGCGTGCGCCAGACGTCGAGCCCGCTCGCCGCGCAGTGTTCATTCCAGCGAAACTGCACTTGGCGGGCCAGTCGGCGCGTCGGCACCACGACCGTTTCGCCCGGTTCCAGGCCGTCCATCTCCTGGATTATTTCCAATGAACGCAACTATTTAGAGAGCTATTCTCGAACCATTCACTTCTTTGCGGTTCGCTCGACGATCTTCAGGTCGGGCCCGGTCCGGCTGGTGGGTGCCTGCCCGGAGGCATAGGCCTCGAGGACTTCCTCCATGCGCTGGAAGACGTCGGCGAGTGCCTCCGGCTCCGGCAGATTCGTTATCCGGAAGTGGTTCCGGTAGGGAACATTGAAGCTCGAGCCCGGCGCCACCAGCACGTGCTTGTGCTCGAGCAGGTCGAGCGCGAACTGTTGGTCGTCGAATTGCGGCAAGCTGTCCTGCCTGACGCCGACGAAAGCGTACATCGCGCCCATCGGCGGACTTAGCGTCAGGTATCGGCTGCGGCGCACGGCCTCGAGGATCGCTTTGCGCGATTCGTACAGGCGCCCGCCCGATGAAGTCAGGTCCCGGATGCTCTGGTAGCCACCGATCGCGGTCTGCACGGCCCACTGCCCCGGCACGTTGCTGCACAAGCGCAGCGAGCTCAGCAACTCGAGCCCGGCCAGGTATTCGCGCGAGCCCTCCAGGTCGCCGGAGAACGCGGCCCATCCCACCCGGTACCCGCAGGCCCGATACACCTTCGACAGCCCGCTCATCGTGCAGCAGAGCGTGTTCTGGACCAGCGTCGCCATCGGCACGAACTCCGCGCCGTCGTAGCACATGTGATCGTAGATCTCGTCCGCGAGCACGAGCAGGTGATGCTTCTCGGCGATCTGCGCAATCGCTTCGAGCACCTCGCGCGGATACACGGCCCCGGTCGGGTTGTTCGGGTTGATCACGACGATCGCGCGCGTGCGCTTCGTGATCAGTGACTCGAGTTCCACCGGATCCGGCACGAAGCCGTGCTCCGGACGGCAGGGATAGTGCACGGCACGGCCGCGGTTCAGGTTTACCGCCGCAGTCCACAGCGGATAGTCCGGACTTGGAACCAGCACTTCCTCATCCGCCGCGAGCAATGCGCGCAGCGTCAGGTCGATCAGCTCGCTGACGCCGTTGCCGATGAACACCTCGTCGGCGGACGTGCCGCGCACGCCGCGGTCCTGCTGCTGCATCACGACGGCCTCGCGGGCCGGGAAGATGCCCTTCTGGTGGCAGTAGCCCTCGGCGGAGCGCAGATTCTCGATCATCGCGAGCCGCATCGTCTCCGGCGTGCGGAAACCGAACGCCCCCGGGTTGCCGATGTTCAGCGAGATGATGTCGTAACCCATGCGCTCCATTTCGTAGGCGCGCCGCGCGAGCTGGCCGCGGATCTCGTAGCGAACGGTTCCCAGGCTCGGGCTCGGTCGGATCTTGCGGGTGGACATGCTTGTGCTCGTTGATCTGCAAACGCTCAATTATGAACCGCCGCGGCGCAGCTGCAAAAGGACGCCGTTCAGAGAATCACGCCCGACCGGCGCAGTTCGTCCAGCCTCGACTGCTGCATCCCGAGCAGCCCGCGGAGAATGTCGTCGGTGTCCGCGCCGAGCAGCGGCGGAGCCTGCTCGTAAGCGATCGGCGTACGCGAAAAGCGCAGCGGATTGCCGACCCCGGGCACGCTTCCCGCCAGCGGGTGCGGCAGGTCGATGCGCAGCCCCCGGTGCAGGATCTGCGGCTCCGAGAAGACCTGAGCGAGATCATTGATCGGACCACAGGGCACGCCCGCACCACGCAACAGGTCGAGCCAGGCACCGGTCGGGCGCTCACGAAGCCGCCCGGCGAGCAGCGGCACGAGCCGCCCCCGGTTCGCGACGCGCTGCTGGTTGCTGCGGAAGTCGTCGTGGTCCGCCAGCTCGTCGAGTTCGAGCACTGCGCAGAACCGGCGGAACTGCGCGTCGTTGCCGACGGCCACCATGATGTGGCCATCGGCGGTGCCGAAGGACTGGTAGGGAACGATGTTCGGGTGGGCCGTACCCTGCCGACGCGGCGGGCGACCTGTCAGAAGGTAGTTCAGGTTCTGGTTCGCGAGCCACGCCACCTGTGAGTCGAGCAGTGCGAGGTCCACGTACTGGCCCCGACCCGAGCTCACCCGCTCGAACAGCGCCGCGAGAATCGCAGTCACCGCATACATGCCGCACATCAGGTCCGCGACTGCGACGCCCACCTTCTGCGGACCGCCACCGGGTTCGTCGTCGGCGGGCCCGGTAATGCTCATCAACCCGCCCATGGCCTGGATCA
>DATIRA010000208.1:0-5745 GCA_035470225.1 Steroidobacteraceae bacterium
CCCGGTGACGATATTGCCCGCGATGAACTGCTGCGTCGGCCAGCGGCTCTTGATCCGCTTGACCATCTCGATCACGCCCCGCGAATGTCCGTGGGCCGTATCTACCACGACCACGTCGACGCCGGCCTCCCGCAGCGCCGCGACCCGGTCGAGCGTGTCGCCGGTCGTACCTACCGCGGCGCCGACGCGCAGTGCCCCGCGCTCGTCCTTGCAGGCGCGCGGGAACTCGGTCGCCTTCTGGAAGTCCTTGACCGTGATCATGCCTTTCAGCACGAAGTCGTCGTCCACGACCAGCACCTTCTCGATCCGGTGCTTGTGCAACAGCATCAGCACTTCCTCGGGCGGGGCGCCCTCGCGGACCGTGACCAGCCGCTCGCGCGGAGTCATCACGGTCGAGACCGGCGCGTCATAGCGCGTCTCGAACCGCAAGTCGCGGTGTGTGACGATGCCCACCGCCTTGCCGTCGCGCACGACCGGCACGCCCGAGATGTTCTTCGACCGCGTCAGCTCGAGCACGTCACGGATCGTCTGGTCGGGGCCGACCGTGATCGGGTCGATGATGATGCCGCTCTCGAAGCGTTTCACCCTCGACACCTCGCGTGCCTGCGCCTCCAGCGTCATGTTTTTGTGGACGATGCCGATGCCACCTTCCTGGGCGATCGCGATCGCCAGGCGGTGCTCGGTGACGGTATCCATTGCGGCCGACACGAGCGGCAGGTTTAGCCGGATGCTGGCGGTCAGTTGCGTGGCGAGATCCACGCCGTGGGGCACGACCTCGGAGTAGGCCGGCACGAGCAGGACGTCGTCGAAGGTGAGGGCTTCCTCGAGGATTCGCAGCATGGCGTGACCCGGGGCCGAGAGGGAAGCGCGCAATTCTACCCGGCCGGAGGCATGCGAGTCACCCGGGGCCTCCTGATGCTGCTACGCTCCCCGCGCAGTCATAGCATCGGGATCCGCATGAAGAACTTCGAGGCCTTCACCGCAGGACCAGCCGCGCCGGACCGGAACGTCTACACCGTCAGCCGGCTGAACCGCGAGGCGAGAATGCTGCTCGAGGGCGGACTGGGCTCGGTCTGGATCGAGGGCGAGCTCTCCAACCTGTCGCGGCCGGCCTCCGGCCACTGGTACTTCTCGCTGAAGGACTCCCAAGCCCAGCTGCGCTGCGCGATGTTCCGGCAGCGCAACCTGCTGGTCCGTTTTCCGGTCCGGGACGGTGCGCTGGTACTGGCGCGCGGCCGGGTCAGCCTGTACGAAGCGCGCGGGGAGTTCCAGCTGGTCGTCGAGCACCTCGAGGAGGCCGGCGAAGGCCTGCTGAGACGCCGGTTCGAGCAGCTCAAGCAGAAGCTGGCCGCGGAGGGACTCTTCGAGCTGGCGCGGAAGCAACCCCTGCCTCGGCTGCCCAGGCGCATCGGCGTCGTGACCTCGCCCACCGGCGCGGCCATCCGGGACATCCTGCACGTGCTCCGGCGACGCTTCCCGGCGATACCCGTGCTGATCTATCCGGTCGCCGTGCAGGGAGAGGCTGCGCCGGCGGAAATCAGCGAGACGTTGGATCTCGCGGGGCTGCGCGCGGACTGCGACGTACTGATCCTCGCGCGCGGCGGCGGCTCGCTAGAGGACCTGTGGGCTTTCAACGACGAGCGCGTGGCGCGCGCCATCTTCGCTTGCCCGATCCCGCTCCTCTGCGGGGTCGGACACGAAACGGACGTGACAATCGCGGATTTCGTCGCCGACGAGCGCGCGCCCACCCCGTCCGCGGCGGCCGAGCGCTGCGTGCCCGATCGGACGGAATGGCTCAGGGCGATCGAGGCCCAGGAGCGGCGAATGTCGCTCGCAGCTCGCCGGCGCATCGCGGATGCGCGACAACAGCTTGCGTTCCGGGAGAGTCGCCTGGCCCGGTCGCATCCGGGCGTACGACTGCGGCAACATGCGCAGCGCCTGGACGAGCTGGACGCCCGGCTGCGGCGTGCCTCGGCGCTGGGACTGGAGCGGGCCCGGACACGGGTCGACCAGGCCCGCTCTCTGCTGCAGCGTTCGTCACCACAGCTGCGGATGGCGGCGGTGCGCCTTCGGCTCGACGCGGCCTCGCGCTCGCTGGCCGCCGAGGCACAGGGCGCGCTCAGCCGGGCGCAGCGTCGGCTGGACCTCGCGAGCAGGACACTGGCCGCAGTGAGCCCGCTCGCGACGCTATCGCGGGGGTATGCGATCGTCACGGACCAGAGCGGCCACGTGGTGACCGACGCGGGCGGGGTCGCGTCGGGCGCCCCGATCGAGGCGCGTCTGGCGAACGGCACACTCTGCGCGACCGTCACAGGAACCCGCGGGCAGGACCCATGAGCCGCGGGCTGCACGTCTTCGCTCTGCTGCTGCTGTATGCCGGCGCAGCAGCGGCTGATCCCGGCCTGCCGGTCGAGAGTCGCGTGCCGGGCGGAATCGTGGTGCTCGATCTCGGCCAGGGCGAATCAGCTCCGGGAGAGGTCACGTACAACCAGCACCGCGCGCCGGTGATACGGATTGATGGTCGCTGGGTCGCCGTGATCGGCATTCCGCTCAGCGTGACACCCGGCACCGAGCGGGCGATCCTCACCCCCGGTGACGCCAGCGGTGCGCATCTGGATCTGCCGTTCGTCGTCGACGCCAAGCAGTACCAGGAACAGCGGCTGACCATCAAGAACCGTCGCCAGGTCGAGCCGAATGCCGAGGACCTCGAGCGCATCGCGGCCGAGCGCGTGCGAATCGACCGCGCACTCGGCCACTACAGCTCGGACCGCGAGCCCAGCTTCCGGATGATCGCCCCGGTGGTCGGCCGGCGCTCGAGCTCCTTCGGACTGCGCCGGTTCTTCAACGACCAGCCGCGCAATCCGCACAGCGGAATGGACATCGCCGCGGCCAGCGGCACGACGATCCGCAGCCCCGCTCCGGGGCGGGTCATAGAGACGGGCGATTTCTTCTTCAACGGCAACTCGGTGTTCGTCGACCACGGCCGCGGCGTGGTCAGCATGTACTGCCACCTGAGCAGGATCGATGTCGAGGTGGGTGACACGCTCGAACAGGGAGCCGCGCTCGGCCTGGTCGGAGCCACCGGCCGCGTCACCGGGCCGCACCTGCACTGGGGTGTGGCAATCAACCGCGCGCTGGTCGACCCGGCGCTGCTGCTCACCGAGTAGTCGCCGGGCCGCTCAGACCCCGGCGAGAAAATCTCCTATGGCCGGCTCGAAGCGCTGCAGGTCCACCAGGAATGCATCGTGGCCCTGCAGCGATGGAAAAGCGTGGAAAGTCACTGTCGTACCCACCGCGGCCAGTTGCGAGGCCATCTGCTGCTGCTGCTCGATCGGAAACAGCAGGTCCGTCTCGACACCGATCACCAGGCTGCGTCGCAGCCGCGTGCGGCGGAAGGCGGCATCGAGGCTACCGTCGCCGTGGTCTGCGAGATCGAACTGGTCCATCGCCCGCGACAGGTACAGATAGCAGTTCGCATCGAAGGCATCGGCAAAGCGATGCGCCTGGTGCTCGAGGTAGGACTCGACCTCGAACTGCGGCCGGAAATCGCTGCTCGGGCCGATCGGTTCGGCGACCCGCTTGCGGCCGAAGCGCAGGGCCCACTCCTCCGCCGAGCGATACGTGATCGTGCCGAGCTTGCGTGCGAGCCGCATGCCGACCCTGGGCCCACGGCCAGGCTCGTAGTTACCGCCGCGCCAGGCCGGGTCGCTGCGGATCATCTCCCTCTGCAGCGAGCGCAGCGCGATCGCGAACGGCGAGGCGCTCGCGGCGCCCGAGATCGACACCATGTTCTCGACCTCGCCGGGAAACAGCGCCGCAAATGCCAGCACGACCATGCCGCCGAGTGACGGCCCGATGACGCAGGCGACACGCTCGATGCCCAGGGATCGAAGCAGTTCCCTTCCGGCGCTGGCGATGTCCTCGACGGCGAGCTCGGGGAAGCCGGTGCGATACGGCCGACCCGTTGCGGGGTCGATGCTGGCTGGGCTGGTCGAGCCATAGGGGCTGCCCAGCGAGTTGACACAGACTACGAAGAAGCGCCCTGTGTCGATCGGCCGGTCCCGACCGATCATGCTCTCCCACCAGCCGGGCCGGGGATCCGCAGCAGACGAGGCGGCATGGGCCGAGGGCGACAGGCCGGTGAACAGCAGCACGACGTTGTCCCGCGCCCGGTTCAGCTCGCCCCAGCTCTCGTAAGCGACGACCGGTCGCTCGAGCACCCCGCCGCGTCGCAGTTGCAGCGGCGCTGGCAGCTCGGACAGCTGGCGCGCGGGCAGGTCATGGGTGGATGCGCGGGGTGGTTTCACCAGGGCTACGGCCATGGACCTGAGTCTAGACCGTCCTCCGTCCGGGCTTGATTGCTAGAGGATACCGGTTCAGAAGCGTTGGTTATGACTTTCGAGCGCAGCCCGCGGCTCAGCGTCGGCCACCTTTCTTGTGGCGTATCAGGCGCCGGCGCTTGCGGACCTGCCGCGGCGTCAGCGTGTTGCGCCGACCCGCGTAAGGATTCTCGTCGGTACGGAACTCTATCCGGAGCGGCGTTCCTTCGAGGCTGAATGTGCGCCGGAAGTGATTTTCCAGGTAGCGCCGGTAAGCCTCGGGGACGTGCTGGGTCTGGTTACCGTGGATCACGATCACCGGCGGGTTGCGACCACCCTGGTGTGCATAGCGAAGCTTTATGCGTCGCCCGCGCTTCAGCGGTGGCTGGTGCATCATGACGGCTTCCTCGAGCGCGCGCGTCAGTTCCGGCGTGGACAGGTCGCGCATCGCGGCGTCGTAGGCCGCGCGGACCGCATCGAGCAGTTCCCCGACGCCGCTGCCGTGTCGCGCCGAGATGAAATGGATCGGCGCATAACGCAGGAAGTCCAGCCTCAGCTCCAGGCCCGCACGTATTTCCTCGCGCTGCTCGGCCGCGATGCCGTCCCATTTGTTGACTGCAATCACCAGCGCGCGGCCGCGCTCTGCGACGAGCCCGAGCAGGCTCGCGTCCTGCTCGGCGACCGTGTCCTGCGCATCGAGCACTCCGATCACGACGTTGGCCTCGTCGATCGCCTGCAGCGTCTTGACCACGCTGAACTTCTCGATCGCTTCGGACACCCTCGCGCGCCGCCGGACGCCGGCGGTGTCGAGCAGCGTATAACGGTGGCCGTCCCGGGCGAACGGAACCCGAACGGTGTCGCGGGTGGTGCCCGGCTCATCGAACGCGACGAGACGCTCCTCGCCGATGAGCCGGTTGATCAGCGTGGACTTGCCGACATTCGGGCGACCGACGACGGCGACCCGGATGCCCTCCCGCTCATCGGTCTCGCTCGCGGCTTCACCGCCCTGCAGTCCTTCCAGCGCGGATGCAAGCAGCTGTTCCATGCCGCGACCGTGTGCGGCCGAAACGGCCAGCGGTGGTCCGAAGCCGAGCGCATGGAAATCCGACACGGCGATGTCGGTATCCAGGTCCTCGGCCTTGTTGACGACGACGATCACGCGCCTGCCGCCCCGACGCAGGATGCCGGCGACGTGCAGATCCGTCGCGGTACAGCCTTCGCGCGCATCGACGACGAACAGCACGCAATCGGCCTCCTCGACGGCCTTCAGCGTCTGCTCGGCCATCAGCCGCTCGACGCCTTGCGCGCTCTCGACGAGCCCTCCGGTGTCGACGACGACGCAGGCACGGCTGCCGCGCCTCGCGTAGCCGTACTTGCGGTCCCGCGTGAGCCCGGGCTCGTCCGCGACCAGCGCGTCACGGGTCCG
>DATIRA010000209.1:0-2508 GCA_035470225.1 Steroidobacteraceae bacterium
GGACCACGGCCTCGAGAAGTCGCTCGACGTCACGACGCTGCTCGAGCTCTGCCGTCCCGCCATCGAGCGACGCGAGGAAGTCGCCGCCGAGATCCCTGTCCGCAACGTCAACCGCGTCGTCGGCACGATCACCGGCAGCGAGATCACGCGCCGGCACGGCGCAAGGGGCCTGCCCCCGGATACGGTGCGACTGCACCTGCGCGGCTCCGCCGGTCAGAGCTTCGGCGCGTTCCTGCCGCGCGGCATGACGCTGTCGCTCGAGGGTGACGCGAACGACTACCTCGGCAAGGGACTCTCCGGCGGCAAGATCGCCGTGTTCCCGCCGCGCGAAGCCACGTTCGCACCGGAGGACAACATCATCGTCGGCAACGTGGCGCTGTATGGCGCGACCGGCGGCGAGGTCTACATCCGCGGCATGGCAGGCGAGCGTTTCTGCGTGCGCAACAGCGGCGTCGACGCGGTCGTCGAGGGCGTCGGCGACCACGGCTGCGAATACATGACCGGCGGTCGCGTGGTGGTGCTCGGTGCGGCCGGGCGCAATTTCGCTGCGGGCATGTCCGGAGGCATCGCCTACGTGCTCGACGAGCAGGGCGACTTCGCCGGCCGGGTCAACATGCAGATGGTAGAGCTCGAGGCGCTCGAGGATCCCGACGAGACGGGCGAGCTGCGCCGCATGGTCGAGAATCACCTCGAGCGCACTTCCAGCCAGCAGGCCCGCCGGCTGCTCGACGACTGGGACGAGACGCTGAAGCGCTTCGTCAAGGTGATCCCGAAGGACTACAAGCGAATGCTCGCCTGTATCTCGCGCGCCGAGGAGCAGGGACTCGTCGGCGATGAAGCGATCATGGTCGCCTTCGAGGAAAACGCGCGCGACCTCGCGCGGGTCGGTGGCAACTGAGGCGCGCTCTGCCGGGGACTGCAACGATGGGAAAGCCAACGGGATTCATCGAATACCTCCGGGAACTGCCCGTGGATCGCGCGCCGCTCGCGCGCATCGCGGACTGGAAGGAATTTCACCCGCACATGGAGGAGAAGCGCCTGCGCCAGCAGGGTGCCCGCTGCATGGACTGCGGCGTGCCCTTCTGTCACACCGGAAAGCTGCTGAGCGGCATGGCCTCGGGCTGCCCGATCAACAACCTGATCCCGGAGTGGAACGACCTGGTCTACCGCGGCCTGTGGCGCGAGGCCCTGGAACGACTGCTGCTCACCAACAACTTCCCCGAGTTCACTGGCCGCGTCTGCCCGGCGCCCTGCGAGGGTTCCTGCGTGCTCGGCATCACCGACCCGCCCGTGACGATCAAGAACATCGAGAACGAGATCATCGATCGCGGCTGGGAGGAAGGTTGGATCATCCCCGCGGCGCCGACAGCGCGCACCGGCAAGCAGGTCGCGGTCATCGGCTCCGGACCGGCGGGTCTCGCGGCCGCGGCGCAACTCAACCAGGCAGGTCACCTGGTCACGGTTCTCGAGCGCGAGGACCGGGCCGGCGGCCTGCTGATGTACGGGATCCCGAACATGAAGCTCGACAAGCGCCAGGTGGTGATGCGCCGGCTCGAGCTGATGGAGCAGGAAGGGATCCGGTTCCTGCTCAACGCCAACGTCGGCGAGAACGTCGAGGGCCAGCTTTTGCTGCGCGACTTCGACGCCACTGTGCTGTGCACCGGAGCCACGCAGCCGCGCGATCTCCCGGTGCCCGGAAGGGAACTCGACGGCGTGCATTTCGCGATGGACTACCTGACTGCCAGCACCCGGGCCCTGCTCGACGGCGGCCCCGACAAGAGTCCGTTGCACGCACGCGGCAAGGACGTCGTCGTGATCGGCGGCGGCGACACCGGCACTGACTGCGTCGGGACCGCGCTGAGGCAAGGCTGCAAAAGCCTGCTCCAGATCGAGATCATGCCGCGACCGCCGCTGGAGCGCGCGAGCGACAATCCCTGGCCCGAGTGGCCCAAGGTGTACAAGCTCGACTACGGGCAGGAGGAGGCGGCGGCCAGGTTCGGCGCCGACCCCAGGGTGTACCTGACGACCGTTAAGCAGTTCGTCGGCGGCAAGCCTGGCGGGCTCGAGGCCATCGTCACGGTACAGGTGAAATGGGAGCGCAACGAGCGCGGCCAGTTCACGCCGGTAGAGGTCCCCGGGACCGAGCAGACGCGGCCGGCGCAGCTCGCGCTGCTGGCGATGGGCTTCCTGGGCCCCGAACGGTCGCTGCTTGCGGAACTCGGTGTGGAGTGCGACGGACGCGGCAACGTCCTTGCGGAGCACGGCGCGTACTCTACCAACCTGCCCGGGGTGTTCGCGGCAGGCGACTGCCGTCGTGGGCAAAGCCTGGTCGTGTGGGCGATCAACGAGGGACGGGGCGCGGCCCGTGAGTGCGATCGCTACCTGATGGGCAGGACCGACCTGCCCTGACGCCGCGGCGGCGGCTCGATGACCCTGCGCCGAGTCGCGGTCAACAGCAGCTGGTGGATCTCCGAGAAGGCCGCCCTGCTGCTCACCTCGCTGGCCACC
>DATIRA010000210.1:0-1808 GCA_035470225.1 Steroidobacteraceae bacterium
CCGGTGTCAGTGAACCCGCGCGAACGCAGCTCCGAATCCGCGCTGGAAGCGCGGATCCCGACCAGGTCGTCCACCGAGACGAAGGGATGATAGCCGCTGTAGCGGCCATCGTACGGACGATAGCTCGTCTGCTCGTAGCGCTGCCTCTGCCCCGCGTTGTAGCCATCCGAGTATGCGGGCGAATTCTGGTAGTTGTGGTAGGCCTGGTGGTGCAGCCCGTCCCGATAGCCCCGGTCGAACTCAGACACCGATTTCGAGTCCTGGCCGTGCTTCTCGTCACGCTCGTGGGACTGGTGCGCCAGCACCGCAGCCCCGATCAGCGCAGCGGCGCCGATCGCGATCGCGGCCGAATTGTCGTTCTTCACCGCTTCCTTGTGGTACTGGTTACAGTCCGTGGCGCTCGTGATCTTCAGCGCCTCGTACCTGCCCTCCGACGCGCGCGCCTGGATGCACGTCAGCGAACTCGCCTGCCACCAGTATTCGAACCGCTTCCCGTTGTGATGATCTGAGCTGATTCGGGTGTACCCGCGGAACCTCAATTGCTCGCTGCCCCATTCAGTGCTCTGGTAGGGGATGTCGGTGAGATTGTCCGGAATATCGGCCACGGCAGGAGCGACGACGAGCGCCAGCGAAAGGCCGCCGATCAGGCTCAATCCCGGGGATCGATTCGACTTGGTGCTCATGTTCTCAGCTCTCCTCCTGCAGGACGGTCATCGCATCAGCTTCGAAAGGCTGTGAATAAGGCCAGCCCCTCCCCGACCCGTCTATCCGGAAAGCGCACGGTCCGCATGCCCCGGCTTCGCGTGATGGTCTAACCTCACGTCAGAGTCACGCTGCGCGCACCATGGTTCAGTGCTGCGGTGCGATGGCGATCCTATCGCTTCGCTCCGGTGGCAGAATCAGATTCATCGAGCGATCCCGTCGCGCTGGGCGGCTGCGATCGTTGCCCACCGGAGATGCCCAACAGCATGGATCTGCCCGACGTCGAAGCCCTGGTTCGCGCGCTGGCCCTTGAGCCACATCCGGAAGGCGGCTATTTCCGAGAGACCTACCGCTCCGGGCGCCTGGACACGGGCGGCCGCCCGGCCGCAACGATGATCTACTACCTGCTGCCGCGCGGACAGGTCTCGCGCCTGCACCGCATCGACGCAGACGAGGGTTGGCACCTCTACCTCGGCGGACCGCTCGAGATCTTCGAGTTCGACGAGCATGACCCCGACGCCTCGCCGCGCATCACCATGCTCGGCCGCGATCTCGAGCACGGCGAATCGCCCCAGCACCTGGTACCGGCCGGACGATGGTTCGGCGCTGCACTCGGGTCGGGCGCACACTACGCGCTGGTCGGCTGCACGGTCGCGCCTGGCTTCGACTTCTCGACCTTCGAGCTCGGCAGCCGCGTCGAGCTGATGGCCCGCTTCCCGGCCGCGCTCGAGCTGATCCGCCGACTCACCTGACCGACCAGGAAGCCGGGCATGGCCATCCACATCAGGCTCGTAACGCGACGGAATCTGCTCGCAGCACTGGTCTTCACGGCGGTCGTCGCCTGCACGCCGCAGCTGCGCAGCGGCGCCGACCCGGGCAATTCGCGGTCCGCCGCGCTCGCGATGCCCGACACGTACAGCGCCGCCGTCGCGAGCGAGGTGATCGAGTCGGGCGGCAACGCCGTCGATGCGGCGGTCGCTGCGGCTTTCTCGCTCGCCGTGACGTACCCGGAGGCCGGCAACATCGGCGGCGGCGGCTTCATGCTCGCCTACGTGGACGACAGCGCAGCCTTCCTCGACTACCGCGAGACGGCGCCCGCTGCAGCG
>DATIRA010000211.1:0-6223 GCA_035470225.1 Steroidobacteraceae bacterium
GCAGCGGATCGGACGGTGCGGGTTCGCGGTTCATGGCTCGATCTCCACGCGGCGGAAGCTGCGATAGTGGTCGTCGGTGTAATACACGACCTGCGGCGGTTCGCCGCCGGTCACGATTCGTCTTGCGCCGCGGTCCCGGGACCCGGGCGTGTCGACCGTGTACTCCCGGTAGTAGCCGCGGGGCTGCTGCGGCAGCAGACGCTCGCGGTTTTCGAAGATGCGACCGTCCTGCCGGTACGGGTAAGGGCCGCCGCGCTCGATCAGCTCGAGCGTAGCGACCGCTTCCGGCGGCAGGAAACCGGGAAGGCGCGGCTCCGCCTCCGCAGGGATGTGCTCCAGTTCTCCGGCAACCTGGTGTGACTGCCACCAGTCGGCCGCGAAGTTCGCCAGCAGCAACGCCAGCGCGATCCAGGCGCCGAGCCGAACCAACCTCATCGCAACGCTGCCACCGCTCAGGTCCTGCGCCGGGCGGTCAGCACATTGGGCAGGCCCGCGATCCGCGACAGCAGCCGGCTCAGCTCGTCGAGGCCGTGCACGCCCACGGTCAGCTCCAGGTGGGCGATGTTCTCGACCGGGTCGGTCGCGGTGTTCATGGCCTCGATGCTGATGCGCTCGTCGGCGAGCACGGCCGATACATCGCGCACCAGGCCGCGACGGTCGTAGGCCGTGATCATGATCGCGACCGGGAACGTCCGCTCCGGTGTCGCCTTTCCCCAGTCCACGTTCAGCACGCGCTGGGGTTGCGAGGCACGCATGCGCAGCAGGTTCGGGCAGTCGGCGCGATGGATGCTGACGCCTCTGCCGAGCGTGATATAGCCGGCGATCTGCTCCGGCGGAACCGGGCGGCAGCACTTCGCGATCGAGCTGAGCAGGTCGCCGACGCCGTCGACGACCATGCCGCCCGGCTCGCGCGCGGGGCGGGCCTGTACGCTGCGAGGCTTTGGCGGCTCCCGCTCATGCAGCCGGCGCTGGATGGCGCCGGCCACCTGCGCGAGCGTGAGCTCCCCTTCGCCGAGACCCTGGTGCAGCGCCTCGGCGTTCGGAAGCTTCAGCTCATCGAGGATTTCCGGCAGCGGAGGTGCACGTACGCCGAGGCGGTCGAGTTCGCGCTCGAGCATCTGGCGGCCCTGTTCCCGGTTCTGCCCCTTGTCCTGCTTGCGGAACCAGCTCCTCACCTTCGCACGGTTGCGTGCGGAGGCGAGATAGCCGAGCTGTGGCACGAGCCAGTCGCGGCTCGGGCCCGGCTGCTTCGAGGCGATGATCTCAACCGTGTCGCCGCTCTCGAGCTTGTGATCGAGCGGCACCATCCGGCCGTTCACCCGCGCACCTCGGCAACAGTGACCGAGGCTCGTGTGGACGTGGTAAGCGAAATCGAGCGGCGTCGCGCCACGCGGCAGGTCCACGACCTCGCCGCGCGGGCTCAGCGCATAGACGCGATCCTCGAACAACTCCGCCTTCAGGCCGTCGAGCAGGTCCGACTCCCCTCCGGCGCGCTGCGACGGCTCCAGCAACTGCCGCAGCCAGACGATCTTCTGGCGGAAGTCGGCGGCGGCACGCCGGCCTTCCTTGTACTGCCAGTGAGCGGCCACGCCGAGTTCGGCGTGTTCGTGCATCTCACGGGTGCGGATCTGGATTTCCAGCGGGAACTTGCCGGGACCGATCACCGCGGTGTGCAGCGAGCGATAGTCGTTCTCCTTCGGCGTCGCGATGTAGTCGTCGAACTCGCCCGGTATGTACGGCCACAGGCCGTGCACGACGCCGAGCGCGGCGTAGCACTCGCGGACGTTGCCGACGATGACCCTTACCGCCAGCACATCCATCACCTGCTCGAATGCCAGTCCCTTGCGCTGCATCTTGCGCCAGATGCTGTAGATGTGTTTCGGCCGACCGCTGATCTCGGCCGTTATGCCGACCCGGGTGAGCTGTCCGGCAATCCGCCGTTTGACGTCCTCGATGTAGCTCTCGCGCTGCGCGCGCTTGACGCGCAGCCAGCCCGCGATCCGCCGGTACTCGGCGGGCCGGCTGTACCTGAACGCCAGGTCCTCGAGTTCCCACTTGAGCTGCCAGATGCCCAGGCGACTGGCGAGCGGGGCATAGATTTCCTGCGTCTCGAGCGCCGCGATGCGCTGCTCGTGGCGGCCGGCTTCCTTGAGCCCGCGGAGCCGCACCAGCTGCAGCGCCAGCCGGATCAGCACCAGCCGGACGTCGGAGGCGAGCGCGAGCAGCAGCTTGCGCAGCCCCTCCGCCTGCTCGGGCTTCAGGTGCTCGCCGGGATTCCAGCCGTCGGGCAGGCCGCTGTCGCCGACGCGACCGAGCTCGCGGGCCAGCCGCAGCGGGCGATCGCCGCAGAGCCCGGCGGCCTTCGCATCTTCGATGGCGCCCGCCTCGAGCAGCGGCACCAGTACACCGGACAGCAGCGTGACATCGTCCGCCTGGAGCTGGGCCAGCATCGCCGCCAGCTCGCTTGCGGTCGAGTGCAGCGGATCCGGCGCGAGTGCCAGCACCGCATCGACGGCGACGCGCACTTCGGCTGAACGTTCGGCGAGGTCGATCTCGGCGGGCTTCACTGGCTGCGCAGGGTTTCTGAACTCACGCGACCGAATGTCGGGCCGCGGCGATTGACGCTATCATACGTGGCGGTTCGCGCGCTCCATGCCGGGTGATTTCTTGCCGAGCTCCCAACGTGCCGGTCGCAAGGTCGTCCTGCAGGCTAAAGGCCTGGGCATGCGCGTCGACGCGATTCGCATTCTCGGGCTCGATCCCGGCAGCCAGGTCACCGGTTTCGGCATCGTCGACTGGGCCGCCGGCGATGCCCGATACGTCGCAAGCGGCGTGATCCGGACGCGCGGCGGCGAGTTTGCGCTGCGCCTGCGGCAGATCTTCGACGGGGTGCTCGAGTTGATGAGCGAGTACCGGCCCGCCGAGGTCGCCGTGGAGCGGGTATTCATGCACCGCAACGCTGACAGTGCCCTTAAGCTCGGGCAGGCGCGCGGCGCGGCCCTCTGCGCCGCGTTTACCGGCGACCCGCTGGTCTTCGAGTACGCGCCGCGAGAGGTCAAGCTGGCTGTAGTCTGGCAGGGGGGTGCGCAGAAGGAGCAGGTGCAGATGATGGTGCGTACGCTGCTCAAGCTGCAGGGCGAGATCGGTGCCGATGCAGCCGACGCGATCGGCATCGCGCTGTGTCACGCCTATTCCCGGCAGGCGCGCGCCTGCGCCGGCCGGGCGATGGCACGGGGGATCGGTCCGTGATCGGCTTCCTCCGCGGACGCCTCGTCGCCAAGCATCCGCCGCAGCTCCTGCTCGACGTGGGCGGCGTCGGCTACGAGGTGGAAGCACCGATGTCGACGTTCTACGATCTGCCCGCGGTCGGGGCGGAGGTCACGCTGCACACCCAGCTCGTCGTGCGCGAGGACGCCCACACGCTGTTCGGGTTCGCTTCGGAGCGCGAGCGGGCGCTGTTCCGGGAGCTGATCAAGGTCTCCGGCGTCGGGCCGCGTATCGCGCTCGCAATCCTCTCCGGCATCAGTGCCGCGGACTTCCATCTCTGCGTCGAGAGCGAGGACGTCGCGACGCTGACGCGCGTCCCGGGCATCGGCCGCAAGACCGCCGAGCGGCTGGTGATCGAGATGCGCGATCGCCTCAAGCTGATGGCGGGCGCCCCCGTTGCGCCGGCACGCGGTGCGGCCGGTTCGATCGTCGCGAACCCGCAGGCGGAGGCCTACAACGCGCTGGTCGCGCTGGGCTACAAACCCGCCGAAGTGACTCGGCTGCTGCAGAAAGTGGACTCCGCCGTCACCTCGACGGAGGAGATGATCCGCCACGCACTGCGCGCGGCGGCGGGCTGAGACGGCGGGCGGCAGACCCATGATCGAACAGGATCGCGTCGTTTCAGCCACGGGCCAGCGCGAGGAAGAGGCCTACGACCGCGCGGTGCGACCCCGCTCGCTGGCCGAGTACGTCGGCCAGCCTGCGATGAAGGCGCAGATGGAAGTGTTCATCGAGGCGGCCAGGCAGCGCGGGGATGCGCTCGACCACGTGCTGATCTTCGGACCGCCAGGCCTCGGCAAGACCACGTTGGCCCACGTGATCGCGAACGAGCTGGGCGTGGGGCTCAAGCAGACGTCCGGGCCGGTGCTCGAGCGGCCGGGCGACCTCGCGGCGCTGCTCACGAACCTCGAGCCGCGCGACATACTGTTCGTGGACGAGATCCACCGACTGAGCCCGGTGGTCGAGGAGATCCTCTACCCGGCGCTGGAGGACTTCCAGCTCGACATACTGATCGGCGAGGGGCCGGGAGCACGCTCGATCAAGATCGACCTGCCCCCGTTCACGCTGGTCGGCGCGACGACGCGCGCGGGCCTGCTGACCTCACCGCTGCGCGACCGCTTCGGCATCGTGCAGCGGCTCGAGTTCTACGGCCAGCAGGACCTGCAGCGAATCGTCGAGCGTTCGGCCGGCATCCTCGGGGTTCCGGCGGACGAGGCCGGAGCCGCGCGAATCGCGGAGCGGTCCCGTGGCACGCCCAGGATCGCGAACCGACTGCTGCGGCGGGTCCGCGACTTCGCCGAGGTCAAGGCCGAGGGTCGCTTAACAGACGTCGTAGCCGAAGCGGCGCTCGGCCTGCTGGACGTCGATCCGCTCGGGTTCGATCCGATGGACCGGCGCCTGCTGCTCGCGATCATCGAGAAGTTCGAAGGTGGCCCGGTAGGAGTCGACAGTCTCTCAGCGGCGCTCGGTGAGGAGCGCGGTACACTCGAGGACGTCGTCGAGCCGTTCCTGATCCAGCAGGGCTTCATCATGCGAACCGCCCGCGGCCGCGTGGCGACCCGCAAAGCCTACCTGCACTTCGGCCTCGCGCCGCCGGCGCCCGAACGCGCCTCCGGCTCGTTGGGGCTCTTCGACAGCTGAGGAAATCGATGTTCGGCGAACACTCCGCGCTCTACCTGATTCTCCACGCGAGCCTCGTCGTGCAGTTGGTCATGGCGCTGCTGGTCGCGGCCTCGATCATGTCCTGGGCCATCATCCTGCAGAAGAGCAAGGTGCTGAAGAAGGCCCGTGCGGATGCGGAGGAATTCGAGGACCGGTTCTGGTCCGGGGGCGATCTCGCCGACCTGTACCGCACGCTGGAGCGCGACACTGCGACGGGCATGGCCGGTATCTTCGTGGCGGGATTCCGGGAGTTCTCCCGGCTGCGTCACCAGCGGGGAATCAGCGGCGCGCAGCTGCTCGAGGGTTCCCGCCGGGCCATGAAGGTGGCGCAGCTGCGCGAGATCGACAGGCTCGAGCAGAACCTCGCGACGCTGGCGACGATCGGGTCCACGAGCCCGTACGTAGGCCTGTTCGGCACGGTGTGGGGAATCATGAGCGCCTTCCAGGGGCTCGGGAACGTGCAGCAGGCGACGCTCGCAACGGTGGCTCCCGCAATCGCCGAGGCGCTGATCGCGACCGCGATGGGCCTGTTCGCCGCGATCCCGGCCGTGGTGGCTTACAACCGCTACGCCGACCAGGTTGGACGCCTCGAGCTGCGCTACGACACTTTCGTCGAAGAGTTCTCGACGATCCTGCAGCGTCATGCCGGCGTCGACGGAGACTGAGGGGGCGGGCCATGCGCAACCGAGGGCGGCGACTGATGGGCGAGATAAACGTCGTGCCCTACATCGACGTGATGCTGGTGCTGCTGGTGATTTTCATGGTCACTGCGCCGATGCTGACCCAGGGCATCAAGGTCGATCTGCCCGAGGCGCCGGCCGAGCCGATCCCGCAGGAGGACCTCGAGATGCTGATCCTCGAGATCGACCGGGCAGGCCGGATGTCGCTCAACCTGGGCGACCCGGACGCGATCCAGAGCGACGACCAGATACTCGAGGCCGCATCGGCGGCGCTGCGCAGGGAACCCTTGCGACCCGTCGTGGTCAGTGCTGACAGTTCCGTCGAATATGGGAGGGTCGTCCAGGGCATGGTCCTACTGCAGCAAGCCGGCGCCAGGAAGATCGGTTTCCTGACCCGACCCGCACAGCCGGAGTCCGACCGGTCCGGAAGCCGCTGACTGATGCCCGGTTTCTTCCGTGAGCACCTGCGACCGCTCGCCGGGTCCGCGCTGCTGCACCTGCTGCTGGTGGCCACGCTGGCCGGGCTCGCCATCCGCTGGACGACGTCCCAGCCCCCCGAGCAGCTCGCGATCGAGGGCGTGATCATGGACCCGAGCCAGCTGCCGAGGCCGGCC
>DATIRA010000212.1:0-6630 GCA_035470225.1 Steroidobacteraceae bacterium
GGACTACGACGTCTCGCTCGCGCAGAAGATCATGCCGGCCGCGGACCTCTCCGAGCAGATCTCGACGGCCGGCATGGAGGCCTCTGGCACCGGCAACATGAAGCTCTCGCTGAACGGCGCGCTGACGATCGGCACGCTGGACGGCGCCAACATCGAGATCCGCGAGCAGGTCGGGCCGGAGAACATCTTCATTTTCGGCCTCACCGCCGAGCAGGTCGTGGCCCGCCGGGCCCGCGGCTACTCGCCGAGCGAGGTCGTGCGGGACGATCCCGAGCTGCGCGCCACGCTCGAGCTGATCGATTCGGGCCACTTCACGCCCGGCAACCTGGCCGACGGCAAGCCGGTCGTGGACCGCCTGCTGAGCGAGGGCGAGCCTTTCCTGGTGCTGGCGGACTACGCGGCCTACGTGGAGGCGCAGGACCAGGTGGATGCGCTCTTCCTGCAGCGCGACGAGTGGACCCGCAAGGCCGTCATCAACACGCTCAGCATGGGCAGGTTCTCGAGCGACCGCAGCATCCGCGAGTACGCCGAACGCATCTGGCGCATCAAGCCGGTGCTTTGAGCGCTCCGGGCGGCTAGACTCCCCGGGTGGCCGTCGGTCCCAGATTGTCCGCCGCTCAAATTCAGGCGCTAGTCGAGGCGCGCCACCCCGAGCCGCGCTCGCTGCTCGGCTACCACGAGTTTCCCCGCGAGGGCGAGCAGCCGCTGTGCATGGTGCGCGCGCTCGAGCCGGACGCCGAGTCCGTCGAGGTGATCTGGGAGGACGCGGCGGCCGAGCCCTCCTCGCTCGCGCGGCTCCACCCGGCCGGGCTGTTCGAGGGCCGGGTGGCCTACCTGAGGCCGCTCAAGCCGTACCGGCTCAGGATCCGCTACTGGAACTCGACGGAGCTGGTGAAGCACGACCCGTACTACTTCGCCCCGCAGCTGTCGGATTTCGACCTGTACCTGTTCGGCGAGGGCAACCACTACAGCATCTACAACAAGCTCGGCTCGCACCCGATCGTGCTGGATGGCCTCGAGGGGACGCGATTCGCCGTCTGGGCCCCGAATGCAGAGCGGGTCAGCGTGGTCGGCCCGTTCAACCTGTGGGACGGTCGCAAGCACGCGATGCAGGTGCGGGGCAGCTCCGGAATCTGGGAATTGTTCGTGCCCGGGATCGGACCGGGTACGCCGTACAAGTTCGAGATCCGCACGCGTGGGGGCCGCACGATCCTGAAGGCCGATCCATACGGCTTCGCGATGCAGCTGCGGCCCGACAACTGCTCGATCGTCGCGAAGCTCGACGGCTACCAGTGGCAGGACGCGGCCTGGATGGAGGCGCGAGCCGGCCGTGAATACCTGAAGCAGCCGATCAACATCTACGAGGTGCACCCGGGCTCGTGGCGCCGCCGCGAGGAGCGTACGCCGCCGTTCATGAACTGGCGCGAGCTCGCCGACGAGCTGATCCCGTATGCCGTCGAGCTGGGCTACACGCACCTGGAGCTGATGGGTGTCGCCGAGCACCCGTTCGACGGGTCCTGGGGCTACCAGGTGGTCGGCTATTACGCGCCGACGGCCCGCTTCGGCACGCCGCAGGACCTGATGTACTTCGTGGACCGCTGCCACCAGGCCGGGCTCGGCGTGATCATCGACTGGGTGCCCGCGCATTTTCCCAGGGACGACCACGGGCTCGCCGAGTTCGACGGGACCGCGCTCTACGAGCATGCCGATCCGCGCCTCGGCGAGCACAGCGACTGGGGCACGAAGATCTTCAATTACGGTCGTCACGAGGTGCGCAACTTCCTGGTAGCGAATGCGCTGTACTGGCTGGACCGGTATCACGTCGACGGCCTGCGCGTCGACGCGGTCGCCTCGATGCTGTACCTGGACTACAGCCGCAGGGAAGGCGAGTGGGTGCCGAACCGCTACGGCGGTCGCGAGAACCTCGATGCGATCGACTTCCTGCGCCAGCTGAACACGGCGATCGGTGGCTACCATCCCGGAGCGCTCAGCTTCGCCGAGGAATCCACGGCGTTTCCCGGCGTCACACAGCCCGCGCACCTCGGCGGGCTCGGCTTCCACTTCAAGTGGAACATGGGCTGGATGAACGACACGCTGCGCTATGCCGCGCTCGACCCTGTGCACCGCCGTTATCACCACCAGCTGATCACGTTCTCGTTCATGTACGCGTGGTCCGAGAAATTCGTGCTTCCCGTCTCGCACGACGAGGTCGTGCACGGCAAGGGATCGCTGCTCGACAAGATGCCCGGAGACGAGTGGCAGAAGCGGGCGAACTACCGCTGGCTGCGCACCTACATGACCGCGCATCCGGGCAAGAAGCTGCTGTTCATGGGCTCGGAATTCGGGCAGTGGCGGGAATGGCAGGACGAGCACTCGCTGGACTGGGGGCTGCTCGACAATCCGGGGCACCGCGGTTTGCTGGAACTCAACCGGGAGCTGAACCGGCTGTACGGCTCGCTCCGGGCACTGCACGCCGGCGATGCTGACCCGGCCGGTTTCGCCTGGATCGACCTGCACAACTCGGACCAGAGCGTGTTCGCGTTCCTGCGGCGCAATCCAGACCAGGAATCCGAGCCGCCGCTGGTCTGTGTCTTCAACTGCACGCCTGTGCCACGGGACGACTACTGGATCGGTGTGCCCGAGCCGGGCAGTTACCTGAAGATCTTCGACTCCGATGCGGAGCGTTTCGGCGGCTCGGGCTACAGCCGACAGGAACGCGTGGAGGCCGACGCCCATCCGGTCCAGGGTTACGCCTACAGGCTGCGGGTACACCTGCCGCCGCTCGCGGCGGTCTTGCTGCGGCCCGACCGCTGAGGGTCGAGCGGTGCGGCGCCGTCCGTTCGGAGGCACTGGTCTCGAGGTGCCGGTGCTCGGCTTCGGCGCGATGCAGGTCGGCGACCCTTCGCTGGCCGAGCGGGACGCGGCGCGCGTGCTGAACGCGGCGCTGGACGCGGGCCTGACCCTGATCGACACGGCCCGCTCCTACGGGCTCGCCGAAGAGCGCATCGGCCGGCACCTGGCCGCGCGGCGCGACGAGTTCCTGCTGTCCACCAAGGTCGGCTACGGGATCGACGGTGTGACCGACTGGAGCTATGACTGCGTGATCGCCGGCGTCGATGCCGCCCGCGAGCGCCTGAGGACCGACGTGATCGACATCGTCCACCTGCACTCCTGCGGCGTCGAGACGCTGGTCGACGGCGGGGTCACGCGTGCGCTGCTGCGCTCGGCGGAGCTCGGCAAGCTGCGTGTCGCGGCCTATTCCGGCGACGGGCAGGCGCTGCGTTGGGCGGCGGAGAGCGGCTCGTTCCGCGGTCTGCAGGCCTCGGTCAACCTGTGCGACCAGCAGGGCCTCGAGCTGCTCGAGGATGCCCGCTCCCGTCGGATCGGCACGATTGCCAAGCGCCCGCTGGCCGGCCGGCCGTGGGCGACGCTGGCTCCGCCGGAAGACTCCGTGCACCGGGAGTACTGGCGCCGCTTCGACGAGCTGAGCGCCGTGCTCGACGCCGGGCAGGCCGACTGGGATGCGCTGGCGCTGCGATTCGCCGCATACGCGCCCGGGGTGGACTGCTGTATCGTCGGAGGCACCGACATCCGGCATATCTTTCAGAACGTGGAGAACGCGGCGGCGGGCCCGCTCGCGGCGCCGGAGTTTGCGGCGCTGCGCGACGCGTTCGCCCGCGTCGGTTCGCAATGGCCAGGACAGGTCTAGAGCATGGACAACGACCCGCATCCGATCGAAGCAAAGGAGCCGCATCTCGAGCCGGGCTCGCCCCAGCCGCTGGGCGCGAACTGGACCGGACGGGGCACCAATTTCGCGATCCTGTCGGCCAACGCAGAGCGCATCGAGCTGTGCCTGTTCGATGCGGGTGGTAGCCACGAGACCGCGCGCCTGGAGCTGCCGTCGCGGACCGGCGACATCTGGCACGGCTTCCTGCCAGCCCGTTTCGGCCGCCCGGGACTGCTCTACGGCTATCGCGTGCACGGGCCTTATCACCCCGCCGATGGACATCGCTTCAATCCGTCCAAGCTGCTGATCGACCCTTGCGCGCTGGCGCTGCAGGGGGAGCTCGCCTGGCATCCGTCGCTGTGCGGTGCGGAGCCCGACAACGACGCCGTCGCGGACTATCACGACAGCGCGCCGTACGTGCCGAAAAGCCGGGTCGTCGACCCGAGCTTCGACTGGGGCGGCGTGCGGGCCCCGAACGTGCCCTGGCGCGACACGATCATCTACGAGCTGCACGTCAAGGGCTTCACGCGCTTGCACCCGAAAGTCCCCGAGCACCTGCGCGGCAGCTACCTCGCGCTCGCGGAGCCGGTCGTGCTCGATTACCTGAAGCAGCTCCGCGTCACTTCGATCGAGTTGATGCCATGTCACGCACTCGTCAGTGAGGAGTTCCTGGCCCGCAAGGGACTCGTGAACTACTGGGGCTACAACCCGCTCGCCTGGTTCGCTCCGGAGGGGCGCTACGCGCTCGAGGACCCGGTGCGGGAGTTCAAAACCATGGTCCGGGCCCTGCACGATGCCGGGCTCGAGGTCATTCTCGACGTCGTGTTCAACCACACTGCGGAAGGCAACGAACACGGGCCGACACTGAGCCTGCGCGGCGTCGACAACCGGATGTTCTACTGGCTCTCTCCGCACAGCATGGCGCATTACGAGAACCATTCCGGTTGCGGCAACACCGTCCGCTTCGACCGTCCGGAAGTGCGGGCGCTGGTGCTGGACTGCCTGCGCTACTGGGTGCAGGAGATGCGGGTGGACGGATTCCGCTTCGATCTGGGGCCCGTCGTCGGACGGGACAGCAGCGGCTTCAGCATGAACGCGCCGTTTTTCGCGGCGCTGCGCTCGGATCCGGTGCTCTCCTACGTCAAGCTGATCGCCGAGCCCTGGGACGTCGGTCCCGGCGGATATCAGCTGGGGCACTTCCCGGCAGGCTGGTCCGAATGGAACGACCGCTACCGGGACACAGTCCGCGCCTTCTGGCGCGGGGACCGCGCGCTGCTCGGCAGCTTCGCAGAGCGATTCGCCGGCTCCAGCGACCTGTTCCGGCAGCACGCGCGCAAGCCCACGGCCAGTGTCAACTACGTCGCCTCGCACGACGGCTTCACGCTGCACGACACAGTCGCCTACAACCGACGGCACAACGAGGCCAACCTCGCACACGGGGAAGACGGGCACTCGCACAACCTGAGCGCGAACTACGGGGTGGAGGGCCCGACCGACGATCAGGAAGTCAACGAGCTGCGCATGCGCCAGATGCGAAACATGCTCGCGACCGTCTTCCTCTCGCAGGGGGTGCCGATGCTGCTTGCCGGTGACGAACTGGCCCGGACACAGCTCGGCAACAACAACGCCTACTGCCAGGACAACGAGATCTCCTGGCTCGACTGGAGCCGGCTCGAGCGCAGCGGGGACCTGCTCGAGTTCGTGCGGACGCTGATCGACTTGAGGCGCTCGCGCCTGTGGCTCCGGCGCGATACCTTCCTGAAGGGCACGCGCCGCGGGGCCGTGGCGCGTGACGTGACCTGGCTGCATCCCTCGGGCCGCGAGATGTCCGAGTCCGACTGGAACGACCCGGCGCTCGCCTGCCTCGCCATCATGATGGCCCGCCCGCCCGGAGCGCGGGAGGACGCAGCGGGAGACCTGCTGGTGTTGTTCAATGCAGAAGCCCGTTCCTACGACGTTCCGCTGCCGACATGTTCCTCGGGCATCGCGTGGCGCACGCTGTTCGACACGGCAGTCCCCGGTACGACGCAGCACACGCGCATTTTGCGCTGCAACGAGATACTCCACCTCGAATCGCGGAGCACGATTCTGCTCGAATCCACTGCGGAATCGGCAGGTTGAACACGGCTTGTACGAATGCCCGGGCTCTTGCGATGGCCATGCGTTAGTGGCATCGTCGCCGGGGAAGCCGGCCATTCGACAGTCTGCAAGGGATAAGGCCTGGATTCGGTCGTGGATCGCCCGAGCTCAAAGGGGAGTGCTCGCCATTTGCACGACGAGATTCATCGTGCGCCAGCACCTGGAAATGACTTTCCGGTGCCGGCCCGCGCGACCCAGCGATCCGCGGGTCGCCTAGAGAATACGAACGCATGTTCTAGGAGTGTGTCCATGTCGCGCTCGTTCGCATCATTGCTGAAGATCTTCGCTCCTGCGCTGCTCGCAACCACGGCGCTCTCAGGCTGTGGCAGCGGCAGTAGCGGCTCCGCCGACCTGGACAAGGGCCCCACGGTTCCGACTCCCCCGCCGCCGGTGACGGTCACCGAGACCTTCGACTTCAGCGCGACCGGCGACTACTTCGTCGTCGGCACGCCGCCGATTCACGCCCGGTTCTCGGGCGGCGAGGCGGAAGGCAACGGCGCCTGGATCGTACCGTCCGGCCAGACGGCCGTGATCGACTTCGGCACGCCGGCGGACGCGGTCGCGTTCGCGACCCAGGACAACTACTCGGCCGCGGTTGCCGCGTCGGGCGCGGGCCGCAAGACCACGCTGCTGGCCGGTGTACCGGCCAAGGTCGACCCGCCGTTCGACATCCCGATGTACGTGCGCGGCAGCGTGCGCGGCGACTGGGCCGCGCTGCCCGAGAACCTGATGTCCGAGGAATCGGACAACGTGCTCGCGGTGAC
>DATIRA010000213.1:0-12708 GCA_035470225.1 Steroidobacteraceae bacterium
CGCGGCCGGGTCGGCCGAGTCCCGAGGGAGGACCGAGGCTTTTCCGATGATTGCCGCAGGACCGCCGCGGGAGGGCGCCGGGGGCGCGTGCGGCCGCCGGCGCGTGCCTCGCGCGGCGGCTGGGGACCCGTCCCGTCAGGAGCTCGCGGCTACTGCGACCTGCGGCGCGGAAACCGCCCGCAACGAATCCGCGACGATGTCGAGTCCCTCGCTGATGATCCCGTCCGAGGCGGTAAGCGGCACCAGGAACCGGACGACGTTGGCGTAGATGCCACAGGACAGCAGTATCAGCCCACGGGCCGCGGCTTCCCTGACGAGCGCCTTGGCCAGGTCCGCATCCGGCGCATGCGGATCGCCGTCCCGCACGAGTTCCATCGCCACCATCGCGCCCAGCCCGCGGACCTCGCCGATGGCCGGGTTGTCGCGCGAAAGTTGCCGCAGCCGCGTGACCATGCCCTCGCCGATCTTCGCGGCGCGCTCGGACAGCCGCTCATGCTCGATCACATCGAGGACCGCGAGCGCCGCGGCGCAGGCGAGCGGAGAGCCGGCGTACGTGCCGCCGAGGCCACCCGGCGCGGGCGCATCCATGATCTCGGCACGGCCCGCGACGGCCGCGAGCGGGAACCCGCCGGCAAGGCTCTTCGCCATCGTCAGCAGATCCGGCTCGACGCCCGCATGCTCGATGGCGAACATCCGGCCGGTGCGGGCGAAACCGGTCTGGATCTCGTCGACCACCAGCACGATACCGTGCTCATCGCAGAGCCGACGAAGCGCGCGCAGGAATTCGGGCGGCGCGATGTAGAAGCCGCCCTCACCCATGACCGGCTCGACCACGATCGCAGCGACCCGCGCGGGGTCGATGTCGTACTTGAAGATCCTCTCGATGCCCGCGAGGCTGTCCGCGACGCTGACGCCGTGATAGGGAATCGGGAACGGCGCGTGATAGATCTCTCCGGGAAACGGCCCGAAGCCGGTCTTGTACGGAGCCACCTTGCCGGTCAGCGCCATCGCCATGAAGGTCCGGCCATGGAACCCACCGCCGAAGCCGATCACGCCCGCCCGCCCGGTGTGGACACGAGCGATCTTCAGCGCGTTCTCGACCGCCTCGGCACCGGTCGTTACGAAAATCGACTTGGTCGGTCCTGTGATCGGTACCAGCGCATTGAGCCTCTCGGCAAGCTCTACGGCGACCGCATACGGCGTGACCATGAAGCAGGTGTGGCTGAACGCTTCAAGCTGCCGGGCCGCTGCCTCCTGCACGGCAGGGTGAAGGTGCCCTGTGTTGAGCACGGCGATTCCGCCCGCGAAATCGATGTAACGACGTCCCTCGACGTCCCAGATCTCCGCATTGCGGGCGCGCTCGACGAACACGGGCAACATGTTGGAGATTCCGCGGGCGATGGCCGCATCGCGACGTTGCTGCAGCAGCGGGTTGCTTGACATCGAGTACTCCGCGTTCCTCTGTTGCCGGTCAGCCGCCGGGCCGCACGTTCGATAGCCCCGAGAGGTAAGCCGCGAAGCGGTGACCCAGCATCTCATGCTTCAAGGCGAGCTCGACGGTCGCCTGCAGGTAGCCGAGCTTAGAACCGCAATCGTAACGCTTGCCCTCGAAGGCGTATGCATGGACAGTCTCGTCCGCCAGCAGCGCGGCAATGCCATCGGTCAACTGTATCTCGCCACCGGCGCCGCGCCCGGTCGCTTCCAGCTTGTCGTACACGGCCGGCGTCAGCAGATAGCGACCGACGACCGCGAGGTTCGACGGCGCATCTTCGGGCCTCGGCTTCTCGACAATGCGCCGCACTTTCGACACACGCTCATCGACCGGCTCTGCCGCCACGATGCCGTACTTGTCCGTATCCTGCGGGCTGACCGTCTCAACGCCGAGCACGCTCGCCTCGTGCTCTTCGAACACGCGCGCCATCTGCTTCAGGCAGGGCTCGTCCGCATCGATCAGGTCGTCCGCGAGGTGGATAAAGAACGGTTCGTTTCCGACCGCGGGTCGCGAACAGAGCACGGCGTGGCCCAGCCCGAGCGGCGCGGGCTGGCGGATGTAGATGCAGCTCGCCCACGACGGCACGATGCCGCGAACGGCATCCAGCAGCTCGACCTTGCCCTGATTCTCCAGCTCACGTTCGAGCTCCTGGTCCGTGTCGAAGTGATCCTCGATCGCGCGCTTGGACGTGCCCGTGATGAAAACCAGCTTGTCGGCGCCGGCCGCGAGCGCCTCCTCCGCCGCGTACTGGATCAGCGGCTTGTCGACGATCGGCAGCATTTCCTTCGGGCTGGCCTTGGTGGCCGGCAGAAAGCGCGTACCGCGGCCCGCCACTGGAAATACGGCCGTCCTGATCCTGGTCATTCACCGTCCCCGGATATTCACGCTCTATGCCCCGGCATGATACCGGAGCCGGTCGTCACCCTCCATTTGGCCGCCGGGGCCGGCGCCCGGCGGGCGCCGGCCCCATGGCGCGTCAGCGCTTCGATGCAGGTTTCTGCGGAGCCGCGCCCGCGCCTGCCTTCCCGAGCTGGATGCTGGCTCGGTTCTGCTCGAGGACCCTGGAGCCGATGCCCTTCACCTTCAACAGATCATCTGCAGACTTGAACGGCCCGTTTTCCTCCCTGTAGTCCACGATGGCCTGGGCCTTCGCCGGACCGATCCCATCGAGTTCAGCCGCGATCGTGGCTGCATCTGCCGAGTTGATGTTGACCGGGCCCGCCCATGCGGCAGCGGGAAGCAGGCTTGCGATCAGCGCTTGAACAATCCGTCTGGATCCGTGTTTCATGTTTGCCTCCTTGGCATGCTCGCCCCGGCCGGAATCGGCCGTGGCTTGACGGGAAAGCTAGCCGACCGGAGATGCGAACGCTGCGTGCAAACGCCGCGAAAACGCGCAGATTAAGGAAGCCTGCGCCACCACGCGCCGCTGCCGTGAGGGGATCAGCTCGGAGGTTTGGTCGTTGCCGAATCTTCCGCCGCAGGCACCGAACACGAGCGCGACTCGGCGAGGCGCAGCGCATTGCGCAGTCGCCCCCGCTCGGCGAGCAGTCGCGCGATCCAGTTTGACCGCCACAGCGCACCGGCAACGAGCCCTGCGGCGAAAGCGATCGTCAGGGCGAGGCCGGACGAGACCTCGAATTCCAGAACACCGACATCGACTGCGAAACGCTGCTGGTTCAGCTCCGTGAACAACAGCGCGACCAGGAACAGTAGTACGACTGCAGAAACGAGAGCGATTCGCCGCAGCATTGCCGGAGATGTCCGTCAGGCCAGACCGCAGTCTAGCAGCCGCAAACAGCGCGTCAGACGCCCTCTTCGAGCCGCTGCGGTGCTTCGAGCGGCTCGTTGACGCGCTCCCGCAGGTCCTTGCCCGGCTTGAAATGGGGCACGTACTTGCCGGCCAGCGCAACAGTCTCGCCGGTCTTCGGATTGCGCCCCTGGCGCGGGGGCCGGAAATGCAGGCTGAAGCTGCCGAAACCCCGGATCTCGATGCGCTCGCCGCGAGCCAGCGCGTCGCTCATGATCTCGAGTATCTGCTTGACGGCGAGTTCGACGTCCTTGGCCGGCAGGTGACTCTGCTTAGCGGCGATGAGCTCGATGAGTTCAGACTTCGTGATACTGCGCTCGCCGTCCACCCTGTCACCCCCCTGTCTGTGCCTTCGCAACGAGTCCGTGGCGCCGGATGGCGCCACGGACCCGCTTACGATCAGCTGTCCTGCCCCGAAATCTGCTCCTTCAGCAGGTCGCCGAGGCTCGTGCCGGTGGTCGAGTCGGAACGGTAGTTCTGCACCGCCTCCGCTTCTTCGCTCATTTCCTTGGCCTTGACCGACAGAGCGATCGTGCGAACCTTGCGATCAACGGCCAGGAACTTCGCCTCGATCTCGTCGCCGGCCTTCAGCACCGTACGAGCGTCCTCGACGCGGTCCCGCGACAGCTCCGAGGCACGCAGATAGCCCTCGATGCCGCCCTCCAGATCGACGATGGCACCCTTGGCGTCGACTTCGCGCACCACACCGGTGACGATGCTGCCCTTCGGATGCTCGGCGATCCAGCTGGAGAAGGGATCCTTCGCCAGCTGCTTGACGCTGAGCGAGATCCGCTCGCGTTCCGGATCGATCGCGACGACGACGGCCTCGACTTCCTGACCCTTCTGGTAACTGCGGATGGCTTCCTCGCCCGGCAGGTCCCAGGAGAGATCCGAGAGGTGCACCAGACCGTCGATGCCGCCCGGCAGCCCGATGAACAGGCCGAAGTCGGTGATCGACCGAACCTGTCCGCTGACGTGGTCGCCCCGGTTGTAATTCTCCGCAAACTCGCGCCAGGGGTTGGGCTTGCACTGCTTGATGCCGAGCGAGATGCGCCGTCGCTCCTCGTCGATGTCGAGGACCATGACCTCGACTTCCTCGCCGATGTGCACGACCTTGGACGGGTTGACGTTCTTGTTCGTCCAGTCCATCTCGGAAACGTGCACGAGACCCTCGACTCCCTCCTCGATCTCGACGAAGCAGCCGTAATCGGCGATGTTGGTGACCTTGCCGAACAGCCGCGTGCCGGCCGGGTACCGTCGAGCGATGTCGTCCCACGGATCCGCGCCGAGCTGCTTGAGCCCCAGGCTGACGCGTTGCCGCTCGCGATCGAACTTCAGGATCCGGACGTCGATCTCGTCGCCGACGTTGACGACCTCCGACGGGTGCTTGACCCGCTTCCAGGCCATGTCCGTGATATGCAGCAGGCCGTCGATTCCGCCGAGGTCCACGAATGCACCGTAGTCGGTGAGGTTCTTGACCACGCCGCGGATCACGGCGCCTTCCTGCAGCTTGTCGAGGAGTTCGCTGCGCTCGGCGCTGTATTCCTGCTCCACGACGGCGCGGCGCGAAACGACGACGTTATTGCGCTTCTGGTCGAGCTTGATGACCTTGAACTCGAGCGTCTTGCCTTCGAGATAGCTCGGGTCGCGCACCGGGCGCACGTCCACCAGCGACCCCGGCAGGAATGCGCGCACGAAATCGATGTCGACGGTGAAGCCGCCCTTCACTCGGCCGTTGATCAGGCCGGACACAGTCTCGCCTTCCTCGAACGCCTTCTCCAGGCGCTCCCAGGTGCGGGCCCGCTTCGCCTTCTCGCGCGACAGGCGGGTCTCGCCGGAACCGTCCTCGACGCTGTCGAGTGCGACCTCGACTTCGTCGCCGACGCTGACCTCGATCTCGCCACGCTCGTTCTTGAACTGCTGCGTGGGGATGACCGCTTCGGACTTCAGGCCGGCACTGACCAGGACTACGTCAGCATTAACGTCGATGACACGGCCGGTGAGAATCTGGCCGGGGCGTATCCGCTGACTCGCCAGGCTCTCTTCGAACAGTTGGGCAAAGCTCTCGCTCATTTAAAATTGCTTCCGGGGTCTCAAGCGACCCATGTCCACGCCAGCGTCCCGCCAGCGAGGGTTGATTGGGTTGCACCCAGGCGTCCTGCCGGGCGCATCAAGAAAATGACACCGCCCCCGCATGCGCGGCAGCGGTGTCTCCGTCAGTGAATCGCGGCTATCCTGGACCGGGCGAGATCCTCGATCTGCGCAACCACGTCACCGACACCGATGTTGGTCGAGTCTATGACCACGGCGTCGGCCGAAGCCCTGAGGGGCGCCACGGACCGGTTGGCGTCACGATGATCCCGCTCGCGGATTTCCCGCGAAAGGTCAGCTAGATTAACAGTAAGTCCCTTTTCATTCAACTGCTTATGGCGCCTCCGCGCCCGCTCCTCCGGGCTTGCCGTGAGGAAGATCTTCAGCGGCGCGTCCGGAAACACGATCGATCCCATGTCGCGCCCGTCGGCGACCAGGCCGGGCTCCATCGCGAAGCCGCGCTGGCGATCGACGAGGGCCGCCCGGACCGCCGGCATCGCCGCAACCCTCGAGGCTGCGCTGCCGGTCGTCTCGCTGCGCAGTTCCCCCGTCACGTCCCGTCCGTCCAGAATCACGCGCTCCTCACCGGCGCCGTCCACCTCGAACCGGACATCCAGGCCGGCAGCGACCGCCCCGTGCCCGGCCTCGTCCTGCGGAGCCAGTCCCCGTGCGATCCCGGCCAGCGCCACCAGGCGGTACAGGGCACCGCTGTCGAGCAGGTGCCATCCCAGCCGTTGCGCCAGCAGCCGGCTGACGGTCCCCTTACCCGAACCGCTCGGCCCGTCGATCGCGATCACAGGAACGGTCATCGGCAAGCCCTCAGGCACGTTCCTCGAGGCACATTCCCACCGCGCGCGACAGCGCGGCGAACCCCGGGAATGACGTCGCGACATTGTCCGTATCCAGAATCTCGATCGGCTCGCTCGCTCGCAGGCCGGCGACGGCGAATGACATCGCCACCCGGTGATCGCCGCAGCTGTCCACGATACCGCCGCCGATCGCTCCGCCGGCGATCCGTATGCCATCCGGCAACACGTCGCAGGCAACCCCGATCCGGCCGAGCCCCTGCGCCATCGTCGCGATCCGGTCACTCTCCTTCACGCGAAGTTCCCCCGCGCCGGTCACGACGGTCTCCCCTCCGGCGCAGGCAGCCGCAATAAACACCGCCGGGAGTTCGTCGATCGCGAGCGGCACCAGGCGCTCGGGCACGACGACGCCCCGCAGCATCGCCGGGCGGACCTCGATATCCGCCACCGGCTCGCTGCCGAGGCTGCGGTGATTGAGCAGCCGCAGGTCGGCCCCCATAAGCGCGAGTATCTCCAGCAGCCCCGTTCGGGTCGGGTTGACCCCGACGCCGCGAATCATGCATGGCTCCCGTGCAGCGATGCAGCCTGCGACGATCAGGAATGCGGCCGACGAGAAGTCTCCAGGAACCTCGACGTCGGTCGCCCGCAGCATGTCCGGCGGTTGCAGCACGACCTCGCCCCGCCGCGACGTCACATCGCATCCGAAGCTCTGCAGCATCCGCTCCGAGTGATCACGCGTCAGGGCGGGCTCCAGGACCGTGGTGGGACCGTCCGCATAGAGCCCCGCCAGCAGCAGCGCTGACTTCACCTGGGCACTGGCGACCGGCATCTCGTAGCGGATGCCGCGCAGTGGCGGCCCGGATGTGATCCGTACCGGCGGATGTCCGTCGCTGGTCGAGATACTCGCGCCCATCAGGCGCAACGGCGCGGCCACCCTTTCCATCGGCCGACGCATCAGCGACGCATCTCCGATCAGCACCGAGTCGAAGCGCTGACCGCTCAGCAGTCCCATGAACAGGCGCATCGCCGTTCCGGCGTTGCCCATGTCCAGTTCGCCTTGCGGTGCCGCGAGTCCGCGCAGTCCGGCGCCATCGACGATGACAGTTGCAGGCGACGGCCTCTGCACACTGGCCCCCAGGCGCTGGATGGCTGCCAGCGTCGCCAGGCAGTCCTCCCCCTCGAGAAAGCCGCTGATCCGGCTACGGCCACTTGCAATTGCACCGAGCATCAGTGCCCGGTGCGAGATCGACTTGTCACCCGGGACCGTCGCCTCGCCGGCGATCCGCCCTCCCGGCTCGACCCGATAGGAGCCCATCTCAGAGGATGGCCTGCGGGTAGGAACCGAGGACCTTGCAGAGCGACGAATGGGCCTTGATCTCCGCAAGCGCGGTCGCGAGCGGCTCCACCAGGGCATGGCCCTCGAGGTCGATGAAGAACACGTAGTGCCACCTGCGCTTGCGGGACGGACGTGACTCGATGCGGGTCATGCTGATGCCGTGACGCGCAAAGGGCTCCAGCAAATGGAACAGCGCGCCGGGAGAATCGGTATCGGCAGCGGACACCAGCAGCGTCGTCTTGTCCCGGCCGCTCGGCGAGAACGTCTTGCGTCCGATGACGAGAAAACGGGTCGTATTGTCCGGACGATCCTCGATATCTGGAAACAGCAGGTTCAGGCCATAGACCTCGGCCGCGGCGGTCCCGGCGATCGCGGCCGTACCGTCCTCGTCGCGGGCACGACGCGCGCCCTCGGCATTGCTGGCAACCGGCACGCGCTCAACTCCCGGCAGGTGCTCCTCGAGCCAGCCACGGCACTGCGCCAGCGCCTGCTGGTGGGCACATACCCGACGAACTTCCTCGAGCAGCCCCATGCGGCCCATCAGATTGTGATGGATCAGCAGTTCGACCTCGCCGCAGATGTGCAGCGGGGAACTGAGGAACATGTCCAGCGTGTTGTTGACCGTGCCCTCGCTGGAATTCTCGATCGGCACCACGCCGAAGTCGGCAGACCCCGCTTCGACCTCGTGGAATACCTCCTCAATGGACGTGAGCGGCAGGGCGCGCACGGAATGCCCGAACTGCTTCAGCACGGCTTGTTGCGTGAACGTTCCCTCGGGTCCGAGGAAGCCGACCTTCAGCGGCTCCTGCTGCGCCAGGCAGGCCGACATGATCTCGCGGAACAGCCTCAGGATCTCCTCGTCCCGCAACGGACCGTGCTCGTGGCGGTTGCGCTCACGCGCGAGCCTCAGCACCTGCGCCTCACGCTCCGGCCGGTAAAAATCGACCGTGTGGCCGTCCTGGTGCTTGGAAATGCCCACCTGTCTGGCGAGCTTGGCACGCTCGTTGATCAATCGATGCAGGCCGGCATCGATCTCGTCGATCCGTTCCCTGATCGATTCGAGCTCCGGCTTGCGCACGCCGTCCGGCGTGCCGCGCGGCCGCGCAGTCGCGCGGCGCTTCGGAGACCTCTTCGCCTTCGGCATGCTCAGACCAGCCGCGCCGCCAGCACGCCCGGGATCGCACGGATCGACTCCAGCACCTCGGACGGTATCAGCGCATCCGTGTCGATGAGCGTGTAGGCGATTTCGCCGCGGGATTTGTTCAGCAGGTCCGCGATGTTGAGTCCCGCATCGGCGAGGCAGGTCGAGATCTGCCCGACCATGTTCGGCACGTTCGCGTTTGAGATCGCGATGCGATTCGCGCCGATCCGCGGCAATACCGATTCCGGAAAATTGACGGAATTGCGAACGTTGCCGTTTTCCAGGAAGTCGCGCAGCGTGTCCGCGACCATCACGGCACAATTCTCCTCAGCCTCGCTGGTCGAGGCGCCGAGATGCGGCAGGGCCACGACCTTCGGGTGGTCCTTGATGCGCCGCGTCGGGAAGTCGCACACATAGGCCGAGAGCTGCCCGCTGTCGAGCCCCTCCAGCACCGCGGCCTCGTCGACGACAGCCGCACGCGCGAAGTTCAGAATGACCCCGCCCGGGCGCATCAGAGCGATGCGGGACTGGCTGACCAGCCCGCGAGTCGCATCGTTCTGCGGCACGTGAACCGTGACGAAGTCGGAACGTGCGAACAACTCGTCGAGGCTCCTTGCCTGCTCGACGCCCGCGGACAGCTGCCAGGCCCGTTGCACCGTGATCTGCGGGTCATGACCGAGCACCTGCATCCGCAGTGCGAGTGCCGCGTTCGCCACCTCGACCCCGATCGCGCCCAGCCCCACGACGCCGAGCGTGCGCCCCGGCAGTTCCTGTCCACTGAATTGCTTCTTGCCACGTTCGACGGCTTCCTCGAGCGCCTCGTCGTCACCCTGCAGGCCGCGGACGTAGCCCCAGGCCTGGCAGATGTTGCGCGACGAGAGGAACAGCGCCGCGAGCACCAGTTCCTTCACCGCATTCGCGTTCGCGCCAGGAGCGTTGAACACCGGAACGCCGCGCGAGCTCAGCTTCGCGACCGGGATGTTGTTGGTGCCAGCCCCGGCCCTCGCGACCGCGAGCACGCTCGCCGGGATCTCCATGCCGTGCATGTCCGCCGAGCGGAGCATGATCGCGTCCGGGTGACCTATTTCCGAGGCGATTTCGTAGCGATCGCGTGGCAGACGATCCAGGCCGCGCACCGATATGTTGTTCAGCGTGAGGATCTTGAACGACATCATCCGTTCTTCCGCTCGAAGTCCCCCATGTATGCGACCAGTGCCTCGACGCCGGTCAGCGGCATGGCATTGTAGATGCTGGCGCGCATGCCGCCCACGGAGCGGTGTCCCTCGAGACTGAACAGGCCCGCTGCGCGTGCCCCTTCCAGGAACGCTCCGTCCAGGGCTGGATCGGCCAGCGTGAACGGCACGTTCATCCAGGACCGGCAGGCGCGATCGACCGGGCTCCGGTAGAACTCGGATTCGTCGATCGCGCCGTAGAGCAGTTCAGCCTTGGCGCGATTTCGCCGGCCCATGACCTCCAACCCGCCCTGCCGTTTGACCCACTCAAATACCAGGCCGGCGACGTACCAGGCGAAAGTAGGCGGCGTATTCGTCATCGAGCCATCGGCAGCCATTGCCTTCCAGTCGAGCACCGTCGGAGTTTCCGGGCGAGCCCGTCCGAGCAGGTCTTCGCGCACGATCACGACGACCAGTCCGGCGGGGCCGATATTCTTCTGCGCCCCGGCGTAGATCACCGCGAAGCGGCTGACGTCGATCGGGCGCGAGAGAATCGTCGAGGACATGTCGGCCACCAGCGGCACGTCACCCGACTCCGGAACGAACGGGAACTCGACGCCGCCGATCGTCTCGTTCGGGGTGTAGTGCAGATAGGCGGCGCCCGGCGTGAGACGCCAGGTGTCGGGCGCCGGGATGGACGTGTACTTGCGATCGGCCGCGTCGGCGGCCACGTTCACACTGCAGTATCGCTTGGCCTCGCCGATCGCTTTTTTCGACCAGGCCCCGGTGTTCAGGTAGTCCGCGGTCGCACCGGCCTTTGCCAGGTTCATCGGTATGCCGGCGAACTGGCCGGTTGCACCACCCTGCAGGAACAGCACCCGGTAATCGTCCGGCACGGCGAGCAGCTCGCGCAGGTCTGCCTCGGCCTGGGCCGCGATGCCGGTGAACGCCTTGCCGCGATGGCTCATCTCCATCACGGACATGCCCTGACCCTGCCAGTCGAGCATCTCGTCACGAATCTGTTCGAGGACTTCGGCCGGCAAGGCCGCGGGCCCCGCGCTGAAGTTGAATACACGAGTCATGGTTCAGGGTTTCCGGATGATTTTTCGGCCCAGTGTAGCAGGCGTGCAGCGCCGCGGGCCCGACGATGCCCGCCCCGCCCTCAGTCGGCTCCGGGCTGGTCCGCCGCGACGTCTGCCTCGCCTTCAGCCGTGCCGTCGGCGTCCTGCCCGTCGCTCTCCGGCTCGACCGTCACCACGCCCATCAGCTGCTCGCCGTCGTCGAGACGGATCAAGCGCACCCCTTGGGTATTGCGCCCGAGCACGGAGATCTCGGACGTCCGGGTCCGTACCAGGGTCCCGCTCGAGCTCATCAGCATCAACTCGTCCGAAGCCGCGACCTGGGTCGCGGCCACCAGACGACCGTTGCGCTCAGTCGTCTGCATCCCGATGACGCCCTGCCCGCCTCGACCGTGCGTCGGAAACTCGTGTACTGGCGTCAGCTTGCCGTAGCCGTTCTCGGATGCGGTGAGAATCAACCCGTCCGGGTCAGGGATGATCAGCGAAATAACCTGGTCGCCTTCCGGCAGACGGATGCCCCTTACGCCGGCGGCTGTCCGCCCCATCGGGCGTACATCCCGCTCGGAGAAGCGGATCGCCTTGCCCCCGGCAGAGCAGAGCATGACTTCGCTGAGCCCGTCTGTGATCGCGACACCGACCAGCTCGTCGCCTTCGTCGAGACCGACTGCGATGATGCCGGCCGTGCGCGGACGCGAAAAAGCGGACAGCGGCGTCTTCTTGACGACGCCGCGCGAGGTCGCCATGAAGACGAACCGCTCGTCCTCGAACTCCCGGATCGGTAGAACGGCGGTGATGCGCTCGCCTTCCCGCAACGGAAGCAGGTTCACGATGGGCTTGCCGCGCGAACTGCGGCCTGCCTGCGGCAGTCGGTAGACCTTGAGCCAGAAGAGCTGGCCACGGCTCGAGAAACACAGCAGCGTGTCGTGCGTGTTTGCTACGAAAAGCGTCTCGACGAAGTCCTCGTCCTTGACGGCGGTCGCAGCCTTGCCGCGCCCGCCGCGACCCTGGGCGCGATATTCGCTGACGGGTTGAGCCTTGGCGTAGCCGCCGTGCGAGAGCGTGACCACGACGTCCTGCGGGGTGATCAGGTCCTCGATCGTCAGGTCTGATTCATCCTGCTCGATCCGCGTCCGACGCTCATCGCCGTACTGCTCCCGGATCTCGATGAGCTCCTGGCGAATCACGGCCGTGAGCCGTTCCCTGCGCGCGAGGATGTCGCCCAGGTCGTTGATCGTGTCGAGCAACTGTCCGTATTCGGCCAGGATCTTGTCCTGCTCGAGCCCGGTGAGCCGATGCAGGCGCAGATCGAGAATCGCCTGGGCTTGGGTTTCGGACAAACGGTAGCCATCGGGCCCGAGGCCGGTCTGCTCGTCCATCCCGTCCGGTCGGACCGACACGGAGCCGACGCGCTCCAGCATCTGGGGAACCATGCCGGACTTCCAGACGCGCCCGACGAGCCCGGCCTTGGCTTCGGCGGGCGTGGCGGCTGCCCGGATCAGCGCGATCACATCGTCGAGATTCGCCAGCGCGACCGCGAGGCCCTCCAGGACATGGGCACGTTCGCGGGCCTTGCGCAGCTCGAAGACCGTACGCCGGGTGACTATCTCACGCCGGTGCCGCAGGAAGGCCTCGAGCAGATCCTTCAGGTTCAGCAGCCGCGGCTGGCCGTCCTGCAGCGCGACGATGTTGATGCCGAACACCGACTCCATCGGGGTCTGCTTGTAGAGGTTGTTCAGGACGATTTCCGCAACCTCGCCGCGCTTGAGCTCGATCACGACGCGCAT
>DATIRA010000214.1:0-2476 GCA_035470225.1 Steroidobacteraceae bacterium
AGCGTCGTGATGTTCTGCTGGATCGCGAAGTCCTGCCGCTGCCGGATCTGGTCCTGGCTCAGCTGGACCGTCACCGTGCCGCCGTCGGCCGTGCGGTCGCCGTCGATCCCGAGGTTCGGGTCCTGCTTGCGCAACAGTGCCGTGACCTTGTCGACGTCCTCGCCGCTGCGCAACGCGATCGTCACGCTGTCGGTCCCGTCGCTCTGTATGCCGGTGAATGGAATGCGCTCGTCGCGGAGCAGCGTCCGGTAGTCGCGCTCCATGCTGGAGAGCAGCTGCGACACCGCTCCCGCGACGTCCACTTCGTAGACGAAGTAGACGCCGCCGCGCAGGTCGAGCCCCAGGCTCATGGGCTTCAGGCCGATCGCCCGCATCCAGCCAGGCATGCGGGGTGCCCGCGAGAGCGCCGCGAGATACTCGCCCTCCGCGGACTGCTGGATCGCTTCGCGGGCAGCGATCTGCTCGCTCACCTCTGCGAATCGCAGCACCATCCGATCGTCCTCGATCCAGGCGGCCTCGGGCTGGATACCCTTGCCAGCGAGCGTCGCGTCGACTTCGGCCAGCCCCTGCTCGGTGACGGCGGCACGATCGTTGCGCGACAGCTGCAGCGCCGGCCCCTCGCCGAAGAAATTGGGCAGCGCGAGCAGCAGCGCCGCCAGCATGACGATGGCGACCAGCCAGATCTTCCAGGCCGGATAACTATGCATTTAGCGTCTTCCCCGGGGTCAGGCGTTCTTCAGAGTGCCCTTGGGAAGGACGCTGCTGACGGTGGGACGCTGCACCTTGACCCGGACGCCTTCGGCGACTTCCACGGTCAGGAACTGCTCGCCGACCTCGGTGATCTTGCCGAGGATGCCGCCGCTGGTGACGACTTCGTCGCCCACGGCCAGCGCCGCCACCATCGCCTTGTGCTCCTTGGCCCGCTTCGCCTGCGGGCGGATCAGCAGGAAATAGAAGACGACGAAGATCAGGATCAGGGGCAGCAGCTGGACAAAGGCGTTCGGCTGCGACCCGCCGGCGGCCTGAGCCCAGGCGCTCGCGATCAACCAATCCATCAGGTGAAACTCCTGTCTTGGGCCCCCAGGGGGGCGTCGAAAAAGGTGCGGGATTATACCCGAGTGGCAGACGCGCTGCTGTCGCCCGCTGCGCCGGCCTCCGGCCCAGCCCGGAATTCGGCCGCGAAGCTGGCATAACGCCGTTCGGCCACCGCCTCCCGGATGCGCTCCATCAGCCCCAGGTAGTAGTGGAGGTTGTGGATCGTGTTGAGACGGGCCCCGAGGATCTCGTTGCACCGGTCCAGGTGCCGGAGGTAGGCGCGGGAGTAGTTCCGGCAGGTATAGCAGTCGCAGGCTGGATCCAGCGGCCCGGTGTCGGCGCGGTGCGCGGAATTACGGATCTTGACCACGCCCTGCGACGTGAACAGGTGCCCGTTGCGGGCGTGTCGGGTCGGCATCACGCAATCGAACATGTCCACGCCCCGGGCGACGGCTGCCACGATGTCGGCCGGAGTTCCGACGCCCATCAGGTACCTCGGTCGGTCGGCGGGCATCTTCGGCGTGAGCTCCTCGAGCACCCGCTCGCGCTCCGCGGCCGGCTCGCCGACCGCCAGGCCGCCGATGGCATAGCCCTCGAAGCCGATCGCGAGCAGCGACTCGAGCGACTCGCTGCGCAGGTCCGTCCAGGTTCCGCCCTGGACGATCCCGAACAGCGCGTTCGGGTTGCCGAGCTCCAGGAACTCCGTGCGGCTGCGCCTCGCCCAGCGCATCGAGAGCTCCATGGACTCGCGCGACTTGCGCTCGGAACACGGATACGGAGGACATTCATCGAAGGCCATCACAACGTCCGAGTCGAGCGTCGTCTGCATCTGCATCGAGATCTCGGGGCTCAGGAAGACCGGATCGCCGTTGACCGGCGACCGGAACCGGACGCCGTCCTCGCCGAGCTTGCGCAGCTCCGCGAGGCTGAACACCTGGAAGCCGCCGGAGTCGGTGAGGATCGGACCCTGCCAGTGCGTGAAGCCGTGCAGACCACCGTGCGCGCGAATCACGTCGGCGCCGGGCCGCAGCATCAGGTGGAAGGTATTGCCGAGCACGATCTGCGCGCCGAGTTGCCGCAGCTCCTCCGGCGTCATCGCCTTGACTGTGCCATAGGTACCGACCGGCATGAATGCCGGGGTGTCGACCACGCCTCGCCGCAACGTGAGGCGCGCACGGCGGGCAGCGCCGTCTGTGGCGAGCAGATCAAACCTCATGCGCCGCCCCTCGCCGCCAGCGCGTCCGGCGTCGGCTCCGCCAGCATCGCGTCGCCATAACTGAAGAACCGGTAGCGGGCCTCTACCGCATGACGGTAGGCGGCCATCACCGTCTGCCGGCCCGCGAATGCGCAGACGAGCATCAGAAGCGTCGACTCCGGAAGGTGGAAGTTGGTCAGCAACGCGTCGACGACCCTGAACTTGAATCCCGGCGTGATGAACAGC
>DATIRA010000215.1:0-2482 GCA_035470225.1 Steroidobacteraceae bacterium
GGGCCACGCCGCGCAACGAACGCTCGGCGCAATTGTTGCTGAGGCAGACCCGGCCGTCCTGAAGAAACCGGGTGAAGCCGGGCCAGTGATCCGCCGACAACAGGTAGTCGATGGCCTTGGCGACCTTGGCATGTTTCGAGAGAAGCGCACGCTCGGAGCGTAGCCAGCTTTCCAGCCCCTCGACCAGCGGCGCCGACAGGCGCTGGCGCGCCTCGAGACGGGCGGCAGGGTCGAGGCCGCTGATCTCGCGCTCGATGTCGAAGAGCTTGTCGATCCGCTTCACCGCCTCGAAGGCAATCGGCGAGATGTCCTTGGGCGACTTGCCCTTGCGGATATTCCCTTCGACATCCGCAAGCTCAAAGAACTTGCGGCGGCTGTGGCTCCAGCAGAGCGCGGAGACGACCGGACCGGGCGCGCGCTTCTGATCGTAGAGCCGGTTGTATCCGGCGTAGGCATCGGCCTGAAGGATGCCCTGCCAGCCCGTGAGATGCTCGGCGGGATGTTCGCCACCGCGGTCGCGGGAGAAGCGGAAGACCACGGCCGGCGGTGCCGTTCCGCCAAAGGGACGATCGTCGCGGACATAGGTCCAGAGCCGTGCGGTCTTCGTCCCGCCCCGGGCCAGCAGCGGCACGGTCGTGTCATCGCCATGCAGGCGCTCGGCCGCCAGGACATGGGCCTCGATCAGAGCGTGGAGCGGCTCGAGCAGTTCGGCCACGGCACCGACCTGATCGGCCAGCGTCGAGAGGCTGAGATCCACGCCTTCGCGGGCGTAACGCTCGGCCTGGCGGTTCAACGGCTGGTGCTGACCAAACTTTTCGAAGACGATCATGGCCAGCAGGCTGGGACCAGCCCAGCCTCGGGGTGTCGGGTGGAACGGCGCCGGCGGCTGGCTGATCCTCTCGCACGCCCGGCACGTGAACTTCTCGCGGACGGTCTGGATCACCTTCCACTGCCGCGGGATGACCTCCAACGTCTCGGTGACATCCTCGCCCATCTTCACGATGCGGTCCGATCCGCAACAGGAGCAGGCCACCGGCGCCTCGACCACCACCCGTTCGCGCGGCAGATGCTCCGGGAACGGCTTGCGAACCGGTTTGCGGCGCTCGAAGGACGCCACCTTCGTCGTCTTCTCTGCCGCCTTCCCGACCCGGATGGCATCCTCGGCCGCGGCGGTTTCCAGCTCCTCGAGCTGCAGTTCGAGCTGGTCGATCAGCCGAGCGGTGCGCTCCGCGCTGCGCCCGTATTTCTCGCGCTTGAGCATCGCGATCTCGAGCTTCAGGCCCGCGATCATCGCCTCCGACGCCGAAACGACAGCCGCCGACCGGGCCAGTTCGGCCTTCGTGGCCGCCAGTTCGGCGCGCAATTTCTCGATCTCGGAGGCGGCATCTGTCATGCCCGGGATCTACCATGACGGTGCCGGAAGGCCCATGGAAAATGGTGATCAGGAGACGATTTATCCCGCCTTTGCAGGGCGTTGCGTCCAGCGTGGATTGCGCCAGTCAATCCCCTCGAGAAGGTAGCCGAGCTGGGCGGCAGAGATCTGGACCGCCTCGCCGGATCCGCTCGCCGGCCAGATGAATTTCCCGGCCTCCAGCCGCTTGGTATAGAGCGACATGCCGACACCGTCGTGCCAGATCAGTTTTACCAGATCGCCCCGGCGCCCACGGAAGCAAAATATCTCGCCCGCATGCGGGTCGCGCCCGAGCCCCTGCTGGACCTGCAGCGTCAGCGTGTTCATGCCCCGCCGCATGTCCGTCACGCCGCCCGCAATCCAGACCTTCACGCCGGCCGGAAACGCGATCATCGGCTGTCCACCACGGAAAGGAGCCGGGCCAGAACCTCCGGGTCCACGTTGGCCGGGACAGCAAGCTGGCGCCCGTTCCTCAAGGCGATCTCGACCCGGGCTTCCGGATTCGGCGGCGCCGGTACCGGTGATGCCATAGCCGGTGGCGCAGCAGAAACCGTCACCGGAATGAACGCCGGCGAACCTGCGCCGGAGAGTTCCCCGCTGCGGTATTGTCGCCGCCAGACCGTCAGCAGCGACCGCGAAATGCCATGGCGTCTCGCCGTCGCGCTCACCTGGCGATGCCCGGCAAAACTCTCCTCGACGATCCGGACCTTGTCCGCATCGCTCCAATGCCGCCGACGCACGCCGTCCGCGGCGGACAGAACTTCAATCTGGGGTTCGAATTTAAGGTCGCGCATAAGGTCGGACCTATCACCGAAACGCAAAACCAGTCAGGCGGCCCTCGCCGAAGGAATACACCCCTGACAGCGGAGGCCACCAAAATGACTGGAGCGCGGCATCGTCCACACGGCCAATTGGCATGTCGGAGCTTTCGACACAGGTTCCACGTTTGTCGAGGGAGGGCACGGGGAATCCGGACGGCGCGTCCCGTCGGGGAAACGACAAGGTTATTGCGCTCTGTTCAACGGCCACATCAGGTGCACAGGTGACCGTTGGTTGGCATGCGCTGCCTTG